>JASFYS010000021.1:0-3889 GCA_045047095.1 Desulfuromusa sp.
TCAAGACCTTGATATACACTATGTATGTCTTCGTCCTTGAAAAACCACGACCCCTTGTGGGACGAAATTTTTGCTTAGCCATCTGATTTGTTTTTGCGACACCATCAAATGTCAGTGTTGTTCCTCATTGGCTGATTTGGAAATAAACTGCCAGAGAACTGCACTGACTGAACTATCCAACTCTCTGAACTTGATTCCGACACTGTGCTTATCCCGCTGATCCATTTTTGCCTTTTCAGTCCAACAGATTTCTCCAGAAACTGAAAGAATCTCCTCTTGACCCGGCAGAGAAAATTGCAGCGAAGCTGCCCCTTGAACCCGAGGTAATGGGTTTGAATTCGATATTTCTATGCGTGCCCCTTCCATGCTCAAATTGTAGAAGGTTCCACTACATGTATGCTTGCCATAACAAATTTTTACCCTTAAAGGGGTAGAAAACTGGAGCCGGAAATGATCTCGAGCGCCGGTCATCATTCCTTGCAAAATACCTAAAAACTGCTGGAGACTACTCTTACTGACTGAAGAACTTTCTCTGTTTTCTGCCATAGAACTATTCTCATCAATCACCTCATCCAACAGTTTACGATAGCGAAAAAAGCGTTTCAACAGATCTTGCCGGTCAAAAGTAAAACCATTCGATGAAACCAGAACATTTTTAACCGCCACATCAGCTCCACAGTGTTCACAAACAATCGTAGTAATCTCTGCTAAAAGAACTGAATTGATATATTTATTACATTTTGGACACTTCATTATCAACATAGTGAGCCTCTCAATCTATTCATCAGACTTTCTCTCTTATCGACGGAACCCAATCAAAAGTTTTGCCCTCACCCTAATAAACTTCCTGATCGAGGTAGCGATTTTTAATTTCAATAATTGCCGGTAAATTTTCAACGAACAGTTTAACCATAATGGGTTCAAAATGTTGTCCAGATTCTTCCTTCAACACCCCGACCGCTTTTTCTACTGTCCAGGCTTTCTTATAAGGACGTTCGGATGTCAAGGCATCAAAGACATCGCTGATTGCTGCAATCCGCGCTGAAACGGGTATCTTCTCTCCGGCAATCTTGTGCGGATACCCGGTTCCATCCCATTTTTCATGATGGTAAAGAGCCGTTTCGCGAGCAAGAGCAATCAGCCTTGAATCATTAGCACCGATAATTCGGGCACCAATTTTTGGATGCTGTTGCATCACTTGCCACTCTTCCGGACTAAGTTTACCCGGTTTAAGCAAGATACTGTCAGGTATCCCGATCTTACCAACATCATGCATGGTACTCGCATAGAGCAACTGTTCCGAAAAATCTTTCCCCAATCCTCGTTTAAGAGCTAAAAGACTACAGATGTGGCTCATCCGATTAACGTGGGCACCCGTTTCATTATCACGTAGTTCTCCTGCTGCCCCTAAGCGTTTGACAATTTCGAATTGAGTGGCCTGTATTTCTTTTGTCCGTTTCAACACCTCGTGTTCAAGAAGGTCTGCCCGCACAACTTGACGAGTATAAAATAGACGGGTTTGCAGGGTATTCTGAATCCGCAACAGGACTTCCCAATCCTCAAACGGTTTGGTGATAAAATCTTTGGCTCCGGCTTCCAATGCCTGCTGACGCGTCTCTTGATCCGTTTGCGCTGTCAGTACGATTACTGGTAGAAATTCGTCTCTGGTCACTTTCTTGAGCTGCTGTAATACCTCAATTCCTGACAACCCCGGCATCCGGATATCAAGCAGGATCAGGTCAAACTGATGCTCCCGATAGAGGGGCAGAACCTGAAATGGATCGGTCGTTGAAAAAAGATTCTCATATTCTTCTTCCTCCAGAACCGCTTCAAGCAGAGCAACATTTGATGGATTATCATCCACAATCAAAATTTTTGCGTCATGGATATCTGCCAGGGCAGACCCCATAAACAGATCCGTCAGGTCCAAATCAATGTTCATATTTAACCCTTAAAAATATCGGTCATAGTCTTGCGCAACAGATCAACATCAACCGGCTTAGGAATATACCCATCAAAGCCCATTTTGTGGATCCGCTTAACTGTTTTTTCCATGGCATCGGCACTGACAACAACAACCGGAACAAATTCTGTTTTAGGATTCGCCTTTATCTGCCGGTAGGCCTGAAAGCCATCAATCCCGGGCAGATTAAGATCCATCAGAATCAAATCAGGAATATTTTTTAATGCCATGGACACGCCTTCTTCCCCAGTCGTAGCAATAACCAGTTTTAAATCTTCCAATTCGGAAAAGAAATCCTGCATAAAGGCTACATTTGTCGGGTTATCCTCAACATAAAGAACCAGTTTTAGCTGCTCTCTTTCTGTAGAAGAAACCACGCCATTCTTGTTTTCCACTGGCTCTCGGGTAACTTCCGGCATTGGGATTACCACAGAAACCGGCAACGTAAACCAGAAGCGACTGCCCTGACCCAATTGGCTTTCAAAGCCAATGTCGCCACCCATTTTTTCAACCAACTGTTTGGTAATTGTCATCCCAATCCCGGTTCCTTCGATATCATCGGGATTATCTACAGCCCGGGTAAATGGGGTAAAAAGATCCTTCTGTTTCTCTTCTGGTATACCAATACCGTTGTCAGCAACGATAAAGCGTAAAAACCCCGGGATATCCATCTCAACGTCGATGGTCACGGTGCCTTGCGGTTTATTGTATTTCACAGCATTGGACAGAAAATTCAACAGAACCTGCTTCAACCGGGTGAAATCCGCCCTCACCAGGGGGATTTCTTTCCCCGCGTACGATCTGGTGATTGTGATCGATTGCTCTTTTGCCAGAGAGCTGATTAGAGAGAGGCAGTCGTTCAAAACAACGAGCGAATCTAATGGCTCAATAGAAAGTGAAAATTCTCCCGATTCAATCCGTGCCAGATCAAGAACTTCATTGATCAACTGCAACAGATGCTGACCCGCAGTATGAATCTGCTCGGTCATCCCCTGTTGCTTCTCATTCAATGGATTCTTTTTGCTCTTAAGCATCAGTTGAGAGAACCCATTGATTGCATTCAACGGAGTTCGGAGTTCGTGACTCATTTGCGAAAGAAAGTTGGATTTGGCCTGATTAGCCTGTTCTGCATATTTTCTGGCACGTTTCAATTCAGTGATGTTCTCCTTCACTGCAACAAAGTTGGTGATTTCACCGTTGATATTCTTGATCGGAACGACCAGGACATTTTCATCGTAGAGTTCACCACTTTTCTTTTTATTAATAAATTCCCCACGCCAGATATGACCAGTCGTAATGGTCTTCCAGAGTTGTGTAAAAGCCGACTCCGGGGTTTGCCCGGAGTTCAGAACTCTGGGGTTCAGACCGACTGCCTCAGCAGAACTGTATCCGGTAATCTCCTCAAACGCCGGATTGACATACTCGATTGTCCCTTCGATGTCAGTTATCACGACACTGCTTGGGGATTGTTCAACCACCATACGTAATTTGTGCATTTCTTCTTCAGCATATTTACGCTCGGTAATATCGCGAGAGCTGAGAATGTAACCATCAGTATCATCATCCTGATGTATTTTTTGGATATGGGATTCCAATACTTTATAGTGACCATCCCTTGTTGCAGTTCGATATTCCAATGGTCTGGTTTCACTGTAATTGTGAAATAATGTCTCAAAGTCAACATTCATCACATCATCTGGATGAAGCAGTTCTCGGATGTTATGACCTATCACGCTGGCTGGGGATAAACCAATCAGTTTCTGTACCGAGGGGCTGGTATAAGAGATAACTCCATCACTGTCGATGATAGTAATAATATCAGAGATGTTCTCGATTAATCTGCGATAGTATCTTTCACTTTTGATCAGCCTCAACTGCGCTTCTTTACGCTGTGAAATTTGTTCTTCAAGTGCCGCAGTTCTACCT
>JASFYS010000022.1:0-4376 GCA_045047095.1 Desulfuromusa sp.
TCTTGAGCCGAAATTGCTTCACTGTAGAGATAGCCCTGGACTTCACGGCAGCCCAGATTTCGCAAATAATCCAGTTGGAGGAGATTTTCCACTCCCGATCCAACGACATTCAAATTCAAGCCCTTAGCCATCATTGCAATACCGCTGGCAATGCAGGTCTGGTTCTGATTTTCTTCAATTTCCCGAACAAAAGATCGATCGATCTTTAAGGTATTAACCGGTAAGTTTTGTAGATAACTGAGCGATGAATAGCCGCGGCCAAAATCATCGATGGTCACAGCCACACCAAAATCACGCAGTGCCCGGAGTTGCTTTACAACGTCCTGTTCTCCTTTATTTAATCCCTGCTCAGTAATTTCGATTTCAAACAGATCCGCCTGTAGCTCAAACTCCTGCAGCGTCCGGATAAAATGTTCTGCAAAATCAACGTCCCTGAGCTGGATAAGAGAAATATTCAGCGAAACCTTAATTTGCGGCAAACCCTGCTGCCGCCAGCGGACAACTTCTTCGCAGACAGTGCGTAGCACCCAGGCACCGATAGAAACCATTAATATTGAAGCCTCCGCTGCAGCAATAAAATCTGCCGGAACCAAAAGACCACGTTCCGGGTGTTGCCAGCGCAACAGTGCCTCCATCCCGACGATCTTATGGTTGACAGGATCAACCTTGGGCTGAAAAAACACTTGAAATTGTTTCCTTTCCAACGCAGAGGAAAGATCCCGTTCCGTCGTCAGAAAATTAGAATCACCGTTCATCGCGTCACTGTAAAAACAATATCCATCTTTCCTGTTTGCTTTAACGTGATACATCGCAATATCGGCACTGCGCAGTAAAGTTTCCCCTGTCTTTCCGGCATCGGGATAGATTCCAATCCCTAAACTCAAGCTCAAATAGAGTTCATGATTATTGATACTGAAGGGTTGCCGCACGGCCTTAAGAATTTTTTCAGCGACCGAAGCGACGCTTTCTTTGCTCGGAATGTCGGGCAACAGCAGACAAAATTCATCGCCACCGAATCTGGCAAGGGTATCTTCTGCGCGCACACAATCGAGAATCCGCCCGGAAACCCGCTGCAAAACTAAATCTCCCATCACATGCCCGAGAGTATCATTAATCAATTTAAAGCGATCCAGATCCATAAACAGCAGGGCAAATTTCTGTCCATTTCGACGGGCGTGGGCAAATGCCTGGTTTAAGCGGTCATCAAACAAAACCCGATTAGGCAATTGGGTCAGCAAATCATGATAGGCCTGAAAGCTGACGCGCTCCTCTGAACGTTTACGCGCGGAGATATCCCTGGCACTTCCCAAGGTTCCGATAAATGTTTTTTTACCGGGTTCTCTCTCTTCGTACATCCCGATGGCATTTAATTCAACGATCAATTCGTAGTTATCAAAACTTTCCACCAGTTCGCTAGACTGATTGACCAATAATCGCATGTCGATGCTTGAGGTTGCGCGATCTCCCGCTCGTTGTTCACTAAAAAACTTATGGATTTCAGCGGCATTATGAGGATGAATAATTGAAGAGAAATGTCTGCCAAGCAATTCATGCCGCTTATATCCCAGCAACTGCTCCACAGCATCATTGACGTAAGTAAAAATACCTTGGCTATCAAGCATATAGATGAAATCGGGAGAATTATTGACAATAAACCGATGCAACCGTTCCGATTCACTCAACGAGTGTTCGGTTTGCAGCATCTGTCGTTCCTGACGGTAATGTTCAACCCCCCGACTGACTGTCGTTAACAACTCTTCAGGATGATAAGGCTTGCGAATAAAATCGTAAGCCCCAAGGCGCATCGCATCCTTTATGGAAGTAAAAGAGGTATCGCCACTGACAACGATAGTTTCCAGATCAAGCTCAGCTTGGCGGACAAATTCAAGCACCTCAAGTCCATCGATCCCGGGCATCTGCAAATCGAGTAACAGCAGTTGATAGTCATCATCCTGAAGTTTTGTGATGGCCTCGCTGCCGGTTTTTGCCAGAGCAACCCGATAGCCGTTGATCTGCAACAAAGCCTGCAAACTGAGCAATAAAGACAGCTGATCATCGACAATCAAAATATGTGGTTGTCCAACTTTTTCAGCAGCTATAATGTCTTCAGCAATTTTACTTTGCACAAAAGCTCCTAGGAATCATTGTCTTGCTTAACTCTACAGGGGATCTGCAAATGGAAACTTGTCCCAGATTCTGCTGAGCTATGATAGCTGATCCTGCTTCCAAGATCGTCAACCATCCCCTTAACGATACTTAAACCAACACCGGCATGACCAGCACCCTTGGTACTGACAATCGGTTGAAATAGTTTTTCTTGCAGCTGCGGAGCAATCCCTGAACCGTTATCGCGAATGATAATTTCAACGTGTTTGCCACTATCAGCAGAATAACCGTCACGGGTCACCAAGTAAATCATACCGCCTTCACTGACAGCTTCTGCTGCATTTTTAAGCAGATTTACCAGGATTTGCTTCACCAGAACCGGATTGGTCGATACCTGACTCAAATTATTTTGCAGCTCAAATTTGGTGACAATCTGTCGAGGTTTTAACTCCACATCATTAAGCGCCTCAACCGTATCCTGAACCAGTTGATTCAGGTTGATACTCGGTTCTGGGAATCCGGGGATTTCCTGCTGATTGAGATAATAGTTGAGAATATCATCAATCCGGGTCACTTCTTTTTTAATCGATTCCGTCAATTTCTGGCTGTCGTCGCTTTCCAGCGAGTGATGTAACACCTCAGCATAATTTGCAATAATTGTCAGCGGATTATTGACCTCATGACTGATGCGACGCAACACACTACTGTCTTCACTAAAAGGCTCTTGAATATCTATAGGCATCCGCACCATGGCTGCACTAACCAGTTGCCCAAACATCTTGACCTGTAACGATTGCAACCGCTGTAAATCTTTCTCTGAATCAATCCCCAGCACCACCACTCCTAGAGCCTGACCCTCAGCGCGGAGCGGGTGGCAGCTGATGATACGACTCTTGCAAAGTCGGAGCAGTAAATGATCAGTCACAGTCAGTGGCTGGCGTGGCTGCAAAGAATCGGCTGGAGCTCCATCAAGCAATGCAGAAGCGACCAGGCTTGATTTTGCCGCCATTGAAATTTTTAGCTCACCAATCAGTCTCGGCTGTCCTGCTGTCATCATTCCCGTTAGCAGAAGACTTGTTTGATCCAGCAAAAAGAAAATTGCATCAACTGCCGGACTGTTTTCAAGATAAAGATTTCGCGCAGTTTGTACTAAATCTTGCGAATTTTTACCGCTGCCAAGGCGGGCACGAGCGGCCTCCTGATCTGCAAGCAAGAACGACAATTCAGTCAAACGATCCTGAGCTGCCGCCATATCCTCTTGCAACTTATCGGTATCATTCAGAAAAGCACCAAAGGGAGGATAGAGGCCACTTGCCCATTCGAACAAATAATCAATCTCACTTTTGCTGAACCCGAACAAGCGTTCTGCTAATACCTCAGTCTCAGTCATTAACTGCTGTGGATTCTGACAAAACTGCTGAACCAGTCGAGCAATTTTCAACAACAGACTACTCTGCTCAATTTCAGCAATATCAGCATGCAAAAAACGTATAGCGTCTGCCAAAAAAGAATCAAGTTGCCATGGGTCAATCAATTCAGCTGCAATCTGCAAATGATCAATTTTGTAATTAGCCTCTTCCAGGTGGCACTGGATCGCACTACTCCAAGGATTGACATCCAAATCAACATAGGTGCCACCCTCGCGGATAAATAAAACATGAATACCAAGGTTCAGCAATAAACCACTCAGTTGAGCTTCCTCAATGTGTGGATAATTAACCGAGGGGGCCAGACAGCGCGCAACCAATCCAGAAATCCGGGAAGAGAACCAGAGACCATATTGAAAAGAGAGTTCCTGAGGGGTGAAATTGTGTTGAACAATCTGTTTGGCTGATTGCAGAGCGATGCCAGTTATCATCGGGGTTCCCAACCTCTGAATTGCCGATGAAACAGGTTCAAGTGGATTCAGTGGATTGGGGCTGGTTTTACTGGCTGCAAGAATAATTTTTGCCGAAAGACCCACGTCCTGAAGAATAATATCGGCCAAAGGCTGGGAAGTATCGCCGCCAAGACAGGCTTCAATTAAATCGATCAAGACTTGTGGCATGCAGAACAAGTCCACGATGTCTTGCTCAGAGAATGTTCTTACCGAGGCGTCCATAGACCCTATCATCAGCTTTCCCCATCCAACAGCTTTATTCCCAAGAGTGAAATGACTCTTGATGCAAACATGATGCACTCGCAAAAAAGAATAAGATGGCTAAGCAAAAATTTTGTCCTACAAGGCGTAGTGGTTTTTCAGGGGCGAAGGCCTACATATAGTAGGTCGA
>JASFYS010000023.1:0-10897 GCA_045047095.1 Desulfuromusa sp.
CCCCCGCCTTTTGATATATTGTGGTACCAGTGGCACCTTCCCTTTTCCTCCGGGAAGATCAATCACATAGTGCGGTGATGCCAAGCCCGACACCGGACCACGCAGCGCTCGCATAATTTCCATTCCCGTCTTGACCGGCGTACGAAAATGTCCGGTGCCACGGGTCAAATCCATCTGATGCAGATAATAGGGACGCACCCGCATCTTCAGCAGGCCACGAAATAATTCACTGATAATTTCAGGCTGATCATTGACCCCACGGAGAAGAACCGTTTGATTTCCCAATACAATTCCGGCATCGACCAGGCGGGCACAAGCTTCAGCCGCCTGCTTCGTCAACTCACGAGGGTGATTGAAGTGAGTGTTAAGATAGAGGGGCTGAAATTTCTTCAGCATGGCACACAACCGATCGGTAATTCGTTCCGGCAGAGTCACCGGCACTCTGGTACCAATGCGGATTATGTCAACATGGGGAATCGCATAAACCCGGGCGAGTAAATCCTGCAAAACGGGGTCGGGTAACAGCAGTGGATCGCCACCGGAAAAAATTACATCACGAATCTGTGAGTTTGCGGCTATATAGTCAATTCCCTCGCGCAATTCACGGAAGCTCAATGCACTTTCGGTACAACCGACCTTCCGTTTGCGGGTGCAAAAACGGCAATAGCTGGCACAACTCCCTGAAACATAAAAAATGACCCGGTCAGGATATCGGTGAATCACTGCTGGTACCGGGGAATGATCCTCTTCGGCCAGAGGATCGTGCAATCCATCCTCAGCTAACTCACGTAAATCGGGTACGCACTGTTTCCAGATCGGATCACCAACCTGCTCAATCAGACGCAGATAATACGGGGTAATCCGCATCGGGTATTGCGCTGTGACTGCCACCAGTGGACGTGGATCAAAATCGAAGTACTCTGCCAACTGATCTGCCGAGGTCACTGCATCCTGCAGTGATTGCTGCCATTTTTCCTGAGCCATCATTCAGTCTCCTTTGGCTGTTGGACATAACGCAGAACCCAGGTGGCAACCATCAGTAACAATAATCCGGCATCCCGCCACAATGCGGCTAATGGGCTGGTCGGATTGGCAGAATCAGGCTTAAAACAACCGCAGCCGATATCAAATCCTCGTGCAATAGCGGAAACAAGAGCAACCATAAAAATAATATTTAAGCAGAGTAAGACCAAAACCGCTGGTCGAACCCGCATGTTGAGCAACAATAACATCCCGCAAAGCAATTCCAGATAAGGAAGAATGGAAGCAACCAGATAGTTCCAGGCATACGGGAGGATCTGATAGTTGGCAATTTGTCCGGCGAAAGCGACGATATCATTTGCCTTGACCACACCGGCATAGATAAACACCGCCGCCAAGCCAAGGCGACTGATATGGTAGACCGTTTTACCCAGCAGTGTCATTTATCTCCCCCTTCCAGCGGACGCCCGGCATCTTGCCACTCGGGGAAACCACCCTCATATACAAGAACATCCGTGTACCCTTCAGTGAGCAGGCGAATCCCAAGGTCAAAAGAATCAGGGCAGCCATAACCACTGCAATAGATCACCAGAGTTTGGTCAATGGAAACCTGCTCCTTGAAATCGGCCAACTGATCTCCCAACAATCCGAGAGGTAAGGATATAGCACCGGCAAGATGATTTAGCTGGTAGTCATCAATGTTGCGGCTATCGACCAGCAGGGCTCCTGCGGCAAGAAGCTCATCCAGCTCATCCAACTCCACTGGAATCGGGAAAGCATTAACTGCAACACCATTTTCTACAGCTGTTTCATCAATAACGGCATTGACAGGAACCGGAGCAGAAACTGCTTTCCCCGAAAAAGCATTGAAAATCAGTTTAAAATTCAAACTCAACCCGACCGCAGCGGATAAAACACAAAGGATCAGAGCTTCCAGAAAGATTCGGCGTAATGCCGGGCTGAGGGTAAGATTATTCATCAGAAATTTCTTTCAGAGACAAAGACAGGATGCTTATAACTTTCGGTAATTGTTATTTCTCTTTTAGCAAAGATACGATATTTATAGCGTGCCATTAGATGTATTGCCAACCATCTTTGCTACATTGACCTTCAATACCCTTATTGTACCTTAACAGGCTCCTGAATACTCCTTGATTCATCTTATTCATAACTGTGCGGAACCTTTCTTAATGCCCCCATTCGACCGGGTTGATTTTGTAATATTTTCGAAGCTCTTCGTATAATTCAGGATGTTTCTTCAGTAGTTGGGCAGGTTTTTCAAAAAAGGTCTCGGTTGCAACAGCAAAAAATTCAGCGGGATTGGTTGCTCCGTAGGCATCAATCACACTGCGTTTTTTCTTTCGCCCCTTCCGCTGCAGTCGCTCAAATTCCTTAGAAAATACCCGCGCCCAGGAGGTGTAGGCGGAACGCTGTTCCAGAATAGGGACTCCATCAGCGGCACCATCTTCCTGATCGAGTTGATGAGCAAATTCGTGCATTGTCACGTTGTGTCCATCACGAAAGTTAAATGCCCCTTTCCTCACATGGTCCCACGAGAGAACAACCGTACCAGTCCCCCAGGACTCACCCAGCCTTACTGACTGCCCCTCATTTCTATTGAAGAGTCCCTTACCTCCAGTGATATAAGCACTCGGGTAGACCACCACTGAATACAGTTTTGGATAGCAATCATCTTTACGATTGAGAAGCAGCATGCATGCCTGAGCGGCGATTGTTACTTTGATCTCATCAGTCATGGAGATACCACCACTCCCTTCAAAAGATTTTTCAGCCAGAAACACTTGGATATCTTGCTGCAATTCCCGTTGCTGTTCAGCTGGCAACTTTGTATAGAGAGGTATGTTTTTGAGGAGAATCTGAACCCATTCCTCTGGAAACGGGGTTGCTATTGCAAGACGCCGACGGGTTCGTCGACGCGCCTTGTTGATATACACGTATGCTGCCCAAAAAAATATTACAACTAGAAGAAAAAAGATAAACCAGATCATTGGTTCTACTCCGAGCATTCATGATTAATAGACAAGTTATTCATCTGGTGATTCTTCCAGAGATGGAGCAAGAGTACTGACCGTTTCACGCAAGCGTTGGTTCTCCTTGCTCAACCGGTCAATCCGCTGATTGCAATCGGTGAGCACATCGTTGAGTTCATCAAGCAGCTGAGTTTGATGGCTGAAACGGATTTCCAGTTCCGTTACCCGCTCTTGCAGTTCTTCAAGCATGGTTGGTCTCCTTTGACAAAGTGCAGACATTTATAGCCTGCGGAGTCAAAAGATGCCAATACCATTTTGAAATAAAATCTGATCTGTTTTTTGTCACCCTGATTCAGGCGAGATCAGTTTTTCCTGCAACCATACGACAAAGCGATTGCCGCCCTCATCATTGGTCTCAACTCGCACGCTTCCACCATAAAGGTTGGCAATATGTTTGACGATAGAGAGGCCCAGACCGGTACCGGAATGTTGCTTATTGCGAGACTGTGAACAAGTATAGAAACGTTCAAAAATCCGCTCTCGGTCGATCATATCAATGGGTGGACCTTGATCATCAACCCTGACCATTAATCCACCTTCGCTCGGTTGTATCGCCGCAACAACTCTTTTTCCCTCAGAATATTTAAAAGCGTTGTCGATCAGGTTGATCAAGATACTCTGTAGATGCTCTGGAAGAATGCCAACCTCGACCAGACCCATCTCCAAAAGCAGTTTTTTATCACTTCTCCCGGAATAAAGTGACCCAATGTCAGCCTCCGTCTCGCTCAGAGGTGTCGCTTTTTCAAGGACAAACGTATCTCCAACCGATTCCAGTTTGTGCAGTTCGATAATGTCGTTAATCAGATCATTCAGGCGAACGGAAGAGCCATAGATATGATCCAGAAAGCGGAGTCTGGTTGTCTCCTCAATATCTGGAGTATCACGCAGGGTTTCAGCATAGCCCATAATCAGAGCCAGTGGAGTTTTTAATTCGTGAGATATATTTCCGGTTAATTCAGCTTTGAACGATTCGTATTCGACCTGTTTGGTGACGTTGCGGATCAGCAGGAGTTTTTGGTCTTCGATCTGTTTCAAGCTGACATCAAAGATATCCTGATGCAGAGGAACCCTGGTTGTCTCCCGGCTCTGCTCCAGAATATCGCTGAAAAAGCTGATCAGGTGAATATCGTTGATGGCATGATAAAGACTGATACCGGGGATAAAATCGATGCCAAATTTTCTTTCCAGCCAGGGGTTAGCGTGGAGGATGATATTCTCTTTGTCGAGCAGCAGAACTCCTTGATCCATGCTGGTAAAGATATGGCTGAGTTTTTGTTGATCGCGCGCCAGTTCCAGATTTTTCTTTTGCATCCCGGAATAGATTCGGTAAATCAATCCGGCAATTTTGGCCATCGATGGATCTCTGAAACGAGGAAAGTGAATATTGGTCTTACCCGACTCAATCTTATCAGCAATGTAGTTCAATTTTTGTACTGGCAGTGAAACCTTGCGGGCAAAGTAAAGGGATAGCAGGAGAACCACCAGACTCAAACAGGAAAAAGCCCAAATGACCTGCTCGGTGAATTTCTTTTGTAACGATTCAACATAAGTCGCCGGATAAGCAAGACGCAGAATCCGATTATCAGAGAGCTTTCTGGCAAAATACAACATTTGCATATTCGTCGTGTTACTAAAGCGGGTGGAAAAACCGTCACCAGAATAGATCGCATCCTTGATTTCGGGGCGACCTTTATGGTTTTCCATCGATGCAATTTGATCGAACGGCACCCTTGAATCGAGGAGAACCTTCCCCGTGTGATCGGCAAGGGTGATACGTAACGAAGTCTGCGTGGTCATCTCAGCCAAACGAGTATGGCTCTCCGGCGTAATAGAGGCGAGGTCTTTACTTTGCAACGCCAGAATAACCCACTTGTTCTTCATCTCCTGCAGCAGTTCGTGGCGGGCATTGGTTAACATCATGCTGTGGGTAAAATAAAAGGTGAGGACCAGAGCGATAAAGATGGGAATAAAAAGAACCAGAAAAACCTTAACGAAAGAACGCATTATTCAGCCTTATAGCCGATTTTTGGAATTGATCTGATGATTTGACCAGCTTTTCCGAGTTTTTTTCGCAACGTAGAAATATGGGAATCAACCGTTCGGGTATAGACATCAGCATCATAGCCCCAGATGGTTGTGAGTAATTGGTTCCGGGTAAAGACACGGCGGGGATGCTTGAGAAATAGAAGCAGCAGCTGAAACTCCTTGTTGGTCAGAACAATCTCCAGTTCGGCAACGAAAGCTTTATGCTTGGCTTCGTCGATGGATATTCCCGCATAGGTAATAGGTGCTCCGCCCTCATCAGTTCGTGACCGCTTCAGCACCACCATAATCTTGGCGAGCAAAACCTTCATGCTGAAAGGTTTGGTCAGATAATCATCAGCACCCGCTTCAAGGATGCGGACGATATCCCCTTCGCTGCTCTTGGCCGAAATGATAATGACCGGGATTTGGACAAATTTCTGGTTAGCGCGAATCAGCGTCAGAAACTGATCCCCTTTTAATCCCGGCAGCATGATATCGAGGAGGATCAGGTCGGGCAGGAAGTCTTCCAGCAGCATCAGGGCGTCGTTGGCGTTATCGGTACCAACAATTTCATGCCCAGCATTCTGCACATTGAAGCTAACGACCTCTCTCAAAGCCTCTTCATCTTCAACCAGTAATATTTTAGCCATCAATGGCTCCTGTCAACCCGCCCGGCCGATCCGGTGAACGATGTTTGATAATCTCACCGGTTGCCATAAAGTAGATCATTTCAGCAATGTTTGTCGCGTAGTCAGCAATCCGTTCAATGCTGCGCGTGATAAACATCAGCGAGATAATATTGCGGGTATTGTTCAGATCACTATTCATATAGCCCAGCAATTCCTGGGTAATCTTGTCATCCAGCTGATCGATCATATCATCTCGCCTGATAATTTCGATAGCGGCCTCTGCGTCCTTGTTAAAATAGGCGGTGATCACATCCTGGATCATGACCGTTGCAGCGTCTGCCATAATCGGCAAATCGATATAGGGTTTGACCGGCGGTGATTGGTTCAGTTTTTTGACTTCCCTGGCAATTTTTGTGCAATGGTCGCCAACCCTCTCCAGATCGACGATAATTCTCAAAGCAGCGACGACAAAGCGCAAATCGATCGCTTTTGGTTCATAAAGAGCCAGCATTTTCAAGCAGTGCTTATCAATATTGGTATCGAAAGCATCAACCTCGTCATCCCGGGCAATAACACTGTCTGCCAGAGCAGAATCCCTGGTGACCAAAGCTGTCGTGGCATCCTGAAGCATTGAGGTAGTCACTTGGCACATACTCGCCAGCATGGTCTTCAACTGAATGTATTCCTGTTCCACTTTTTTCATCGGTTATCCTATAGATTGGTCTCACACACACAAAATTGGCTAAGCAAAAATTTCGACCGCCAAGGCGTAGTGATTTTTCGGGGACGAAGGCATACATATGTATGTCGAGATCCTGAAAAACTGCTGCAACACCGGAGGTCGGGCTTTTTGCGACGCCATCACCCTAGCCGAAACGTCCGGTTATATACTCTTCCGTCAGTTTCTGCTTCGGATTGGTAAACATCGTCTTGGTCGCATCAATTTCGATCAGCTCCCCCATATACATAAAAGCGGTTCGATCAGAAATCCGGGCGGCTTGCTGCATATTGTGGGTCACGATGAGTAAGGTGATGTCCTGTTTCAATTGCACGATAAGTTCTTCAATTTTGCTGGTTGAAATCGGGTCGAGGGCACTGGTTGGTTCATCAAATAATAGCACATCTGGTTCTGCGGCCAGGGCGCGAGCAATGACCAGTCGTTGCTGTTGTCCTCCAGACAGACTATTGGCCGATTGCTTCAGTCGATCTTTTACTTCATCCCAGAGCGCCGCCTGCTTAAGTGCCTGCTCAACCCGGTCGGCAAGTTCGGCTCGGTTTTTTATCCCCTTCAGTTTCAATCCATAAGCGATATTGTCAAAAATACTCATCGGGAACGGCGTTGGTTTCTGAAAGACCATACCGATGCGACTGCGCAGTTCAGTGATATCTTTACGCTCCAGAAGATTACTGCCATCGAAAAAAATTTCACCCTCGTAACGGTGGCCGGGATAGAGATCGTGCATGCGGTTGAAGCAGCGTAAAAAGGTGGTTTTACCACAACCGGACGGGCCGATCAGGGCTGTGACCTGATTACGCTGAATATCCAGAGACATATTTTTTACCGCGTGAACGTTCCCTTGGTAGTAAAAGTTCAATTTATTAATCGTCATGATCGGATCAGACATTTTCAACTCCGGAAGTTAGTTTTTTTTGCGATGCCATCAGTTTTTATATCTCCACCGGATAAGGAGCCGGCCAAGGATCGTCAACCCGAGGATAAACATGGTGATGACAAAGGATGCGGCCCAAGCCATTTCATGCCAGTCATCGTAAGGACCCATAGCGTATTGGTATATGGTGACGGTCAGTGACGGCATCGGTTCGTTCATATTGGTGGTCAGAAACATATTGTTGAATGAGGTAAAAAGCAGTGGTGCTGTTTCTCCAGCGATGCGCGCAATCGCCAGCAGGATACCGGTAAAAATACCGGTTGCGGCACCCCGATAAACAACCTGCAGAATAACCTTATAATAAGGAGCACCCAGTGCAAATGCTGCTTCCCGGATTTCCCAGGGAACCAGTGCGATCATCTCTTCCGTGGTTCGCAGCACCACCGGAATCATGATAATCGCCAGCGCCAACGATCCGGCAAAGCCGCTGAAGTGCCCGAGCGGTTTTACGAAGATGGCGTAAACAAAGGTGCCAACAACAATCGATGGGACACTGATCATGATATCGGAAAGGGTGCTGATAAAACGTCCTATCCAGCGATGACGACCATATTCAGCCAGATAGGTACCGCCAAGAATCCCCAGGGGAATACCGATCAGAACTGCAAAGAAAGTAATCAACAGTTGACCGATAAAAGCATGTTTCAGTCCGCCACCTTCCATCCCCGGAGGAGCAGCTTCATTCAGAAACAGACCCGGCGTGATGTAGGCAATGCCATGCCGAAGGACATCGGCCAGAATAAAGATCAGCCAGAACAGACCGAGGGCAGCAGCAGCACAAGCCAGGCTTAAAGCACAGGTATTGACGATTTTCCGTTTAGCGATTTCGGTCATCTGTTTCAGATTTTCCTTTTACGCGCTAAGAAGGTTTTGGCAATCGCCAGCAACAGAAAATTCATCGTTAATAGAATCAGAGCCAGATAAAACAGTGACGATAGATAGAGATCACTGTCGGCCTCAGTGAACTCATTAGCCAGGGTCACTGTAATGGTCGCCGAGGCGTCGAACAGCGAGGTGGCAATAGCGTGTTTATTGCCCAGCACAAAGGCGACCGCCATGGTCTCACCCAGAGCTCGTCCCATGGCAATAATGACACTGCCGTAAATCCCCGCTTTCGAATAGGGGATGACAACATCCTTGATCACTTCCCAGCGAGTCGCACCGATACCGTAGGCCGACTCTTTCAATTGGACTGGGGTCAAAGCAAAGGTGTCACGAACAATACTGGCAATAAAGGGGGTGATCATAATGCTGAGGATGATACTGGTGGTCAGAATATCGATACCCAGAGGAACCCCGCTGAACAAATGTCCGATCAGTGGAATTGGCCCGAATATTCTCTGCAGCAACGGTTCAACGTATTCCCCCATCAGCGGAGCAAAGGTGAAAAGCCCCCACATGCCGTAGATAATACTGGGGATAGCAGCCAGCAATTCAATCGCGGTACCGAAGATCGGTTTTAAAAACTTCGGGCAGAGTTCGGTGATAAAAATGGCGATACCAAGAGACACCGGAACGGCCATAACCAAAGCCAGCAAAGTTGTGATCAGAGTGCCATACAGGGTGGTTGCCGCGCCAAAAACTTCTCGAACCGGATCCCAGGCAGTACTGCTGATGAAACCGAAAAATCCGAAAGTATCAATCGCGATCAGTGATTCCCGAAAAAGGGAGATGAAAATACTGACAATGACTACTAGAACCAGGAATGCCGCTGAAAAAGTGACCCCAGAGAATAGTTTGTCGATTGTTTGTTCGCGCTTGATGGTACTTGCCATGACCTGTCCATTTGGTTGACAGCTGTTGGTTTTCGACGGAGAGATTAGCTAAATAATGTAGGGAAAGTGTTGTAGAGCTGTTAAAGAAATGTAAAATCAGCTGGCGTTCAAAAAAGTCGCAATAGCAAGAACGATAGGCAAATTACCCTTGCTATCACGACTTTCTGAAATGAAGTTTGCTACAACCCGTTTACCTTCCAGTAGCTGCGGATATCATCTTTCAGATTCTGTGGCAACGGTACATACACCAGCTTGATTGCCATTTCATCACCATTGTCAAAAGCCCAATCGTAGAATTTTATCGCTTGCCGATTGGAATCTGCCTTCTCTTTGGCCAATAAAATGAACGAGGCACCGGCAATCGGCCAGGAATCTTTACCCGGAGCATTAACCAGCCACAGATAATACCCCTTATCCTGCTCCCATTTGGCAAAAGCGGCAGCAGCTTTGAAACTGTCAAAGGAAGCACTGACACATTCCCCTTCACGGTTCTGCAGGGTGACATCAGCCAACTTGTTCTGCTTGGCATAGGCAAATTCCACGTAGCCAATGGAGTTCTTCACCCGCTTGACATAGTTGGTCACACCTTCGTTCCCTTTTCCGCCAATCCCCACCGGCCAGTTCACCGACTTGCCTGCCCCGGTTGTCTCTTCCCAGTCTTTACTGACTTCAGAAAGGTAGCTGGTAAAAATGGCCGTCGTTCCTGAACCATCGGAACGGTGAATAACCGTGATTTTGTCTCCTGGCAGTTTCAGGCTCGGGTTCAGCTCAACAATTTCCGGATCATTCCAGATGTCGATTTTACCAAGAAAAATACGCGCCATGACATCACCTGTCAGCTTGAGCTGAGCACTGTCTATCCCCTTGATATTAATGATTGGTACCACTCCGCCAATGATCGCCGGAAATTGCAGTAACTTTTTTTCAGCCAACTTTTCAGGTGTGATCGGAGCATCCGAGGCACCAAAATCGACGGTTCGATTACTGATCTGCCGAACACCGCCACCGGAACCGATTGACTGATAATTGATTTTAGCTCCGGTCGCCTGCTGATATTGAAATGCCCAACTGGAATAAACCGGATAAGGAAATGAAGCACCCGCACCGTTAAGTACCGACCCGGCATAAGAGACACCCTGAAACAACAACATTGAACACAGAACAAGCAATAACTTTTTCATGATTTTCCTCCATTAGGTAATTTGTTTGTGGAGGACAATAAACAATAGATGTTTCAACTTTATGAAGTTACTGTTAAAGAAATGTAAAATTGCCGAAATATCTGTCTATCTTGCAAAACTATCTCAGATAAGGCACTCTTCCCTCTATCTGATCTTGAACCGTTTATGAACCTCTGCTTTTCTGCACAGGAGGAGATATATATGCAACATTTTGCCCTGACTATTATCGGCCGTGACCGTCCCGGAATCGTTTCGCAGGTGACCGAGATCCTCTTTAAAGGTGGTTTCAATATTGCCGATTCCAGTTGCTCGATCCTCGGTGGGCAATTCTCGATGATCTTGATCATCTCCAATCCTGAGATTTCAACCAAAGAAGAGTTCAGTGACACTTTCACTCCGCTGGAAGAGAGCAACCTGTCAGTCTATATCCGCACCCTGAAGACCGGGGGAGAACTTCGCCCTGAGCTTAAGGGTGAACTCTGTATGATCTCGGTCTATGGAGCGGATAAGCCAGGGATTGTTTATCAAGTCGCCAAAGAACTGGGTGATCGTAAAATCAACATCACCGATCTCAATACCAAATTA
>JASFYS010000024.1:0-4812 GCA_045047095.1 Desulfuromusa sp.
CTTTCTTCACAATCGTTACGTGCTATAAATGATATTGCTGCGGGCTATTCTAATCTCGAATTTGAACTTGATAGCGGCTGTCGGGGTGAACGTTTTTCTCATGTCGAAAGTTTGCTGACTCAGTTGACTGGAGCCGAAGCAGCGCTGGTGGTTAATAATAATTCCGGGGCGGTTTTGCTGGCACTGACAGCGCTAGGTAAAGGACGTGAAGCAATTGTTTCGCGAGGAGAGCTGGTGGAGATTGGTGGTGCGTTCCGGATCCCAGAAGTAATGGAGGCGGGAGGGGTGATTTTGCGCGAAGTTGGGTCTTCAAACCGTACCCATCTGCATGATTACCAGCAGGCAATTACCGAAAATACTGCGATCCTGCTCAAAGTTCATACCAGCAACTACCGCATCGTCGGTTTTACCAAAGAGGTTCCGGCACGAGAGTTGTTGCCGATGGCTCGTGAGAACGACCTGGTTTTGATGGAAGATTTGGGCAGCGGATTACTGCTGGATTTGAGTGGTTATGGGCTGGAAAGAGAACCAACCGTTCCAGAGGTGGTTAAGGCCGGGGTCGATGTCATTACTTTCAGTGGTGATAAATTGCTCGGTGGGCCACAAGCTGGTCTGATTGTCGGGCGCGCTGACCTGATTAAGAAACTACGTAAGCACCCGCTGGCTCGGGCATTAAGGATTGATAAATTAACCCTTGCCGCATTGGAATCAACCTTACGACTTTATCTGCAACCGGAACGGGCTCTGCAGGAATTACCAGTGTTGAAAATGTTTTCTGCCGACCCCGAACAACAGAAGCAACGCTGTCAACGGCTGTTTGAACGCCTTGAAGCTGAGCCTTTAGCGGCAGAAATCAAGTTGGTAGAAGATATTTCCCGGGTCGGGGGTGGTGCTATGCCACTGACTGAATTGTCCGACTGGGCGGTTGAAATCAACCCACTGTCAGGACGTACAGCAGATCTGGCAAAGCAGCTACGGACTTTTTCACCGGCGGTTGTGACCCGGGTACAGAATGATCGACTACTGGTTAATTTACGGGCGGTGTTCGAGGATGAAGAGGCGTTGCTGGCGCAGATCTTGATTTCAGTGCTTAAAAAAGAGTAGTTTTTTACCACGATAAGCTGCTCAAGAATCAAAACCGTATCATACAAAGCCACAAAGTCTCCAAGAGAATCTAAAATCAAAAAATATTGGTTTGTGATCTTGCTTTGTGGCTTGGTGTCTTTGTGTGAGGCGCAGTTTTGGTTGATATTGAACATGTCTGAGTGATTGGTCTGGATATTACAATAAAGGAATAATCGGTGGCAGAGCAGGGGCATTTTATCATTGGTACGGCAGGGCATGTTGATCACGGCAAGTCTGCGTTGATCCGTGCTTTGACCGGGGTAGAGACTGATCGGCTGGGAGAGGAAAAAGAGCGTGGAATTTCCATTGAGCTTGGGTTTGCGCCTCTCGATCTTGGCAACGGGCAGATTGCCGGGGTGGTTGATGTTCCGGGTCACGAAAAGTTTATTCCCCAGATGCTCAGTGGAATTGCCGGAATCGATCTGGTACTGCTGGTGATCGATGCCAATGAAGGGGTGATGCCACAGACCCGGGAACACTTGCAGATTATGCAACTGTTGCAAGTGAAAAACGGGATTCTGGTTCTGTCCAAAGCTGATCTGGTGGAGCCCGACTGGCTCGATATTGTTGAGGAGGAGGTTCGCGAGCAGGTTGCTGGGACGTTTCTTGAAAAAGCTCCCTGCTGCCGGGTTTCTGCCATAACTGGAGAGGGATTACCCGAGTTGATGGAGGTGATCCGTGAGCAGTTAAGCCGGGCTCCATTACGTGATTCGAGTGGTGCGGTACGGTTGCCGGTCGATCGCTGTTTTACCATCAGCGGCTTCGGTACGGTGATCACCGGAACGCTCAACAGTGGCCGGATCGTAACCGGCGATACTCTGGAAATTCTCCCCGCTGAGGTGAGTGCCAGGGTTCGAGAAATTCAGGCACACGATCAGCAGGTGACCGAAGTTGTCGCCGGACAGCGGGTGGCGTTGAACCTTTCGGGGGTGACCCGTGATCAGGTGCCACGGGGTTCGGTGATTGGAACTCCGGGGCTGTTCAAAGCCACTCAACGGATTGATGTGAAATTACAACTACTGCAGGATGCACCCCGGGCGGTCAAATTCCGCGATCCGGTTCACCTTCATTTGGGAACCGGGCGGAGTGTCGCCAAAGTTGTCCTTCTTGATCGGGATAAAATGGAGCCGGGGGAAGATGTTTTCGCCCAGCTGGTTCTTGATCATCCATTGCTGGCACATCGTGGTGATCGGTTTATTATCCGTTCCTATTCTCCAATGGTTACGATTGGTGGCGGAATGGTAATTGATAGTGAGCCACAGAAGCACAAGCGTTTCCGTCAAGAGCTCATCCAGCGGTTGAGCGATCTCTCTTCCGGTGATTTGGGCTTCTGGTTGCAGAAGTTGGATGAACTGGGAGTTGCCCGATTGAAGGATCTGGAAAAACAGACCGGAACCGGGCGTGAGCAACTTTTGCAGGGGCTGGAAAAACTCAAAGACTCAGGACAGGTTGAGCTGTTTGCAGAGCAGTGGGTCACTGCTGACCGGGTGCGTAGCTGGAAACAACAATTGCCACAGATGGTGACTGAGTATCAGCAGCAACACAATTTAAGTCATGGAATCCCCCGTGCTACACTGCAATCGCGTCTGGCGGAAAAATTGGCGCCAAAAGGGTTTGAAGTTCTGCTGCAGTGGGCACTGAATGAGAACCTTATCGTGGTGAATAGCGATTTGGTGGCAACCCCCGATTGGCACCCACAGCCGACAGCTGAAGAGGCGCAAATCCTGAAGAATCTTGAACAATATTTTAGGGCTAGCGGATTTCAGGTAAAAAACAACAAGGATGTTCTGATCCAACTTGGCCTGGAGGGGTTGGATGGTGAAACTTACTTTTCCTATCTGGTTCTTGAAGGTTCTCTGGTTCGTTTGAATCAGGAAAGTTCCTTGCACATGGAAAGTTATCATCAGGCAGAAATTTTTTTGGTCGCTATTTTTCAGCAGCAGGAAACCATGACCCTGGCAGAATTCAGAGATAAACTTGGGAGTGGTCGTAAGCAGGTACAGGCCCTTTTGGAATTGTTTGACAGTAACAAATATACCCGCCGAGTTGATGATAAAAGGGTTGCCTGGCAGCTACCGCAGCTTGTTTGAATAGCTCCTGATTAAAAAAAATAATTAAAAGAGGACATATAGAGATGAGTGTACGTTTGACCTCTCTGTCGCGCAGCTCTGGCTGAGCGGCAAAAATAGGTCCCGAGACCCTGACTCAGGTACTGAGTCAGCTCCCACAAATTAATCATCCGGATCTGCTATCTCAAGAGATCCCGTTTGCCGATGCAGCCATTTATCGCCTCAATGATTCCGAGGCGTTGGTGCAGTCGGTGGACTTCTTTACCCCGGTGGTAGATGATCCGTACACCTATGGCCAGATTGCGGCTGCAAATGCACTTTCCGATCTGTTTGCAGTTGGGGCTCGTCCTTTAACTGCTCTGAATCTGGTCTCTTTTCCGATTGATTGTCTCGATACCGACATCCTGGTAAAAATTCTTCAAGGTGGAGCCGAACGGGTTCATGCTGCTGGTGCTGTGATCGCAGGTGGACATTCAATCGAGGATGATGAGCCGAAATATGGTTTGAGTGTAACGGGTCTGGTTGATCCTCGCAAAATGGTGTCCACCTGTGGATGTCAGCCTGGTGATCAACTCTATTTGACCAAGCCCCTAGGAACCGGATTGTTGACCACTGCTTTACGGGGAGAAATTCTGACTGAAGATGATATCTCCGCCGCGATCAATGGGATGGTAATGCTGAACAAGGCTGCCGCCGACGTCATGTTAAAGGTCGGTGTTTCTGCGTGCACTGATATTACTGGATTTGGGCTGATTGGACATGCTTCCGAGATGGCGGAGGCCAGTTGTGTCGGGCTCAAGATTTTCATCAATGATCTTCCCTCATACCCACAGGCTTTAGATATGGCTGAAATGGGACTGGTGCCGGCTGGATCCCACCGCAATCGGGATTTTTATTCCCCCCGTCTGGAGGGGCATGAAAACTGTGATCCACTGCTTCTTGATTTACTCAGCGATGCACAAACCTCAGGTGGATTGTTAATCGCTGTTGCCAAAGAGAAAGCCGAAGCGCTGGAACAACAATTGACGGAACAAGCTGTTCCCGTTTATCGGGTCGGCGAAGTTATTGCCGGTTCCATTGGACGGTTGCTTCTGGAGGTTTGATGATTCTTGGTCTTGGTCCTTGGGAGTTGCTGCTGTTGGGAATTCTGGTGACGGCTCTGTTCGGATTAGGAAGTTTACCCGCTGCTGCTCGTGATTTGGGTCGATTACATGGTTTCAGCCAGCGGATAAAACGGAAATTTGGCTGGTTGTCTCGATTCTTTTGAGTCGGTTGAGGATATTCCTGGAATATGTACGGACAGATGCTGGTTTAAGCAATTTTGTTCGGCACACTGGAGTAAATCCGGAACTGTCCCGAATGGTGCTAGTTTAAGCAGTTTTGCAGTGAACTTGGGACTGTCCCCGAATGGGGGCTGTCCCGGAAGTTTACGATCCATGAAACTGCTGTAGGTTCACGCCGCAAGAGCCTGGGACAGCCCCCATTCGGGGACAGTCCCGTTTTTGCTGCTACAGCCCCTCCATCTGCAGAGATATCTCTTTCAATAACGGCCGGTTGATTTCATTATCTGGAGTTTTGGGGAGAAACTTGGTCAGGCGAATCGCGTCAGGAAGGGCAA
>JASFYS010000025.1:0-7759 GCA_045047095.1 Desulfuromusa sp.
AGTGGTTTTTCAGGGGCGAAGGCCTACATATAGTAGGTCGAGGTCCTGAAAAACCGCTGCAACACCGGAGGTCGGACTTTTTGCGACGCCATCATAACTTGATGATTGATTGCCGGGGGACACCGAGGCGGCGTGCTTCTTTATCCAGAGATTGAATCATCCAGACGGGAAAATCAACATTGACGCGTTTTTGCTCCTGCTTGGGGCAGCGAGCCTTGGTAAGATCAAGATCATCAATTATGCTTTGGCCATCTTTAAATTTTTTGTCGAAATCTTCAGCTTTCATAAAGTTCGATCTCCTCTTGCCGAGAATGGCTGACCGAGATAAGGTGAATTTTTAACACCGGAATGTCCCAGGAAATACTTACAAAACAGGAGAGAGATACAACGATATCACGTATATCAATGAGCGGGAATATTCTGGCTGGTAGTAGCGCTTACCGGTGATATTCAGGAGGCTGCCGGAACGTAGGTCCAACAACCTCCTGGAAAAATCAGCAGAAGGAGGTTATGACCTTTAACAGCTGACGACAAGTCACCTGACCGATAACCTTACCATTTTCAATAACCGGTCTTCTGCGTTGACTTTGATTTAACATAGACGTCATAACATCAAAAAGTTGGGCATCAGGCGAGACTGATGTCACCTCTTTAATCATAACATCCTTAGCACTTAATGATGAGGTGTTGCAACCGTCATGATAAATACTATCAGACATCACTTTGAGACAATCTAACTCAGATATCATCCCCAAAAGAGTTTGTGATTTATCGACAACAAGAACACCTGAAATTTTATGCTTCAAAGTAATTTTTGCGACGTCGAAAATGTTGGTGTCAGGCAGGACTGTTATCGGCTTTGGATTCATGAAATCTTTGATTCGAAATGATTCTGTCATCTGATCCTCCTTGAATTATTAATGTTGCCACTTTATGGAATGTATTATAAATTTCTACCACCATACCTAATATTTATATCATTCCTCAATCTAAAAGTTCTGATTTGAAATTAAAGTGGTTGGGAAGCCAATGTCGAGCCTTGGTCTGCTATTGATTAAAAATTCCATCCCCAATGTTGCAAGAAATCAGTGAAATTCCAGAGATCAGATTTTTCCCACGCCCAGAACTTAAGGCTTGTATAAAATGTTGTGCCGGTTTGTTCTTTGGGGCCTAGATCTTTGTCTTCACCAATCCGCCAATCCATTGCCCACCAACTCATTAAAAGCCTTTCAAAAGGTTTGTGACTGTTGCGGACATATCCTTTGCGGGCTCCTTGAGTTTCAAAGAATGAAATTTCTGAGCCACCGAAAGGCAGTTTCCTGAGAGCCTCCATCGGCTTTAAAGATGCTATCGTGAAATTTTGAGGTGAGCTGAGAGCATCCTTTGCTATCAAATCAAGGTGCATAACCCGGTGGGTTTCACTTCTTATGCGCAGAACAAATTTTTGCTGTTGATTGAAGGATTCTTTGATTTCTATCTGGCTGGGTAAGTGCTCTCCATAAATATTTTGACCGTCAAGGGGCCAATCTTCAGGATAGACTTTTCGGGAGAGGTTCGACGTTGGAATGATGGCCAGGTAACAGCCACACGTATGAACTGTCGTGATCAGAAGCGGCAGGCCGTTCTGGTTGAGGGTGATAATGACAATCAAGCCTATATTCCTGCCGGCGGTGAGATGGTTGAATGGAGTTTTTTCAAAATGGATGCGGTAAATGAGATTGGTGAAATCCTTGCCTTTAGTCTTAAACTTTTGTTCCATTGAGTAAATTGTTGGATGCTGTGGATCAATATAAACATCCGGTTTTCCCTCTCCATTAGCACGGACAGCCGGAGTTCCTATGCGGTTATAGCTCTTGGCGGAATCTTCAATGACGAAGATGGGCGCGTATCTACCCAAAAGAGATTCGTCGTACTCGATGGACACATATTGGGGGATCATATCTGCGGACTTGTCGGCCTGATGTAATCCGGTACAGGCTGAAGATAACAACAGCAGAATTCCGGCAGCTAACTTTACAATCAACTTTGACCTGTCCATATAAGAGCCTTTATTGCTTTTATTAATGACCGCTCCGGCACAGCGTGGATTCTACTTATTATGCCACAGATCGATTATTCAAATGTGACCAACTTTTCCCAGCGATCCGGCTGTGTAAGTATTTTTTTGACTCGATTTTGCCATTCAGTTGCAAAAAATATTTTTTCTTCCGGTGTGATTGTATTCTGTTTTATTTTTTGCATCAGAGGCTGAATTTGTGGGTGAAAGGGGATGTTACCAGGGTCATACTTCATCGTGACACTCTGACCGTTATCAAGACGTGTCAGTCGTATCTCTCCGTTGATATCGCAGCCAAAAAAGAGCCGATTGTTGCGGGCATAGATTGGTCCAAGCCCTTTGAATCCTCCCTCATTGGCAGCTCCGGTAACCAGACTGATACACTGGGCGATGACGCCATTAACTCCTTCATCGAGAGCCCCGCGCATTTCAATTTTAATATTGCCACGTATGGGTGTCGTGTCTCCATGGAGTTTTTTGAGGCCGAGATCACTCACGATCCATGCCCCGGCAACAGTAGGACAGGAATGCCCGGCTAGTTTTACCATATCGAGATAGGTGTAAGTGATCAGGCCATCAGCAACGGCACCAAGCAGGTGTGCCAATGGATCTTGCATGTTGATCGGGGCGACGTTGTTATAAAAGTCTGGATATTTCATATTCATTTCCTTTGCGTTTATCCTGATGGACATATCTGCTTAGAATGTCTTAGCTTTTCAATATTTCCAGATCAGATTTGATGAGAGTCAGAAAGATTGCCGCTGAAATCCCTGCCGAGCCAAAGATCATGCACATCACCATAATTTGGTATCTTGCCGCAATCAGTGGCGAGACCCCGGAGAGGATTTGACCGGTCATCATCCCTGGAAGAGAGACTAGACCGACGGCTAGAAGTGAGTTTGTTATGGGAATAAGCGAGGCTTGTAATGCAATCATTCTTCCTTTTTTATAAGGGATACCACGAACAATTTCTGCTTCGAGTCTTTCTCCCGCAAGGCTGATGCTGTTCATTGCATTCGCAAATATCATTCCTGCCAGGGGGATAACATAGCTTGGTAGATACCAGGGAGTTAAGTTGAGTACCGCTTGGGTCATCAACAATAGAATGAGTCCCCCTCCCAGTGTAATTGAAAATAATGCTTTAAGGTAAAGAGTTTTGCGCGGGACAGATATGGTTCGTAAAGCGATCCAACTTGCCGAAAAAAGCATCACCGCAAGAACAGCGACGACAACCAGGGAACTTTCAGTTTTAAAAATATAGGTAAGGAAATAGCCGATAAGAAGCAGTTGTATGAGCATCCTGCAAACAGCGTAAATTGAGTTTTTATAGCCCAACTGCCACTTGCCGATGATGATAATAACGACAATGACCGGAATAAAGGCGAGTGCCAGATTGAGAAGCGGTATTGTCTGAATTGAACCGTTCATGTAGCTCCTCTTGGATTATGCGTTATTTTAATAATTCAAAGCCTGACTGCAGATCCTGGATAATATCCACCGGGTCTTCAAGCCCAATATTCAATCGAACAACTGTTCTTCCTGCATACGCAGATTCTTGAGATCGATTGTATTTTCCTGCGGTAATCAGGCTCTTGAAGCCTCCCCAGCTGTAGCCAATACCAAATAACTGCAGTGAATTGACGAATACTGCCAGTTTGTCCTGAGTATGCTCCTCTTTGAAAGTGAAAGCAAAAAGGCCCGATGACCCGGTAAAGTCTCTGCGCCAGATTTGATGCTGTGGATGACTTGGCAGCGCTGGGTGGATAACAGTATCGATAGCGGGTAAAGATTCCAGCCAGCGGGCAATTTCCAAGGCAGATTGTTCATGTTGTTTCAACCGTAGCGGTAGCGTCCTTAGTCCGCGCAGAGCGGTGTAACAATCTTCCTCTGGTGTATAGATTTCCAGTATCCGGTAAAATCGCTTCAGTACTTCTGCATACTTATCGTTGACAGTGGCGGTTCCCATCAATATATCGGAATGCCCGGAAATATATTTTGTGACCGATTGAATTGAGACATCAATCCCCAGTGAGAACGGATCCAGATACAGCGGTGTTGCCCAGGTATTATCTAATACGGTTACAATTTCCCGGTTTCTTGCTAAGGCGGTGATGGCGGGGATATCCTGTATTTCAAAGGTGTTGGAGCCGGGTGATTCAAGAAAAATCAGTTTTGTATTGTCCTGGAAGTATGTCTCTATCTCTTTTCCCGAAGCAGGTGGGACAAAGGTTGTCTGAATATTGTATTTTGTCAGAATTTCGGTGCAGAAACGGGCAGTCGGTCCATAGGCATTGTCGCAGAGAAGAATATGATCACCGGACTTGGTAAACGCTAAAAAGGTATTGATAATGGCGCTGATTCCTGATGGAAAGGCTCGTGTCAACGCCCCTCCTTCCAGCTCTCTTATTGCTTCTTCAAATGCTCTTTGTGTTGATAAGCGGTCTGTCCCATAAGTTATTCCCTTGTGCATACCGGCGTTCGCCAGGGTCAGGTCTTCAAAACTATTAAATAAAACGGTAGAACCTCGAAAGATAGGGGGATTAATTGTTTTGAGTTGATCCACATCCTTATCCTGATAGAAAGAATCAAAATTGACCAGGCGGGTGGTTCGTTTCATTTTATTCTCCAAGTTGAGTTTATTTATTTCAGCTAATGGTTTTTCTAGCGTCGTTCAGGGTAAGTGAAAGAAAGGCCAAATAAATTGAGAAAATTATCCAGCAACCGATAGGTAATACCCCAAAGTGGCCGTTCAGTCCATTCCTTGAGGGTGATGGCCGGGTGGGTGCGATCCCGGCCACGATAGAAAAAGGTAAGCTGCTGGTTACGAAGCGGGTCAAGCAGTGTTTGTAAAGGCACCCAGAATAGATCAACAACCTCACCGTTAAGTTTGAACTGGGTCTCATGGTCAACCTGATAGACAAAACAGGAAATGTGAACTGACAGATAGGCTCCGCTAAGGTTATCGCTTTGCCCAAGGTAGTTCTGATCATTCAGGCGTAAACCGATCTCTTCCCAGGTTTCCCGTTCTGCTGCAGTGCGTGGGCTGAGATCATAATCTTCAATGCGTCCACCGGGGAAACCCAAATCCCCAGACCAGGGATCCCGGTCTTGTTCTGCCCGCCGAATCAATAGAACTTCAGTTCTCTGGTTGTTCTTCCGTAACAGCATAGCGACCGCAGCATGTCGATCTGACTCCTGTTTTAAAGGTTGTAGCTGATGATCTTCCAGTCGTTTTTTGATTTGTTCAATATTGAGCATCGGTCTATTAAATCCAAATTATTTAAGCGCGGGAAACGAAGCGGCTTTCCCGCGTGTCAACTTTTACTTTCTCACCTGATTCCAGATAGCCAGGTACTTGAATGGAAATACCAGTCTCCAGAATGGCTTCTTTGGTTTGTGCGGTAGCCGTCGCATTTTTGATCGCTGGCGCGGTCTCAGTGACGATTAATTCAACCACTTGAGGAACTTCAAGGGTGATAACCTGATCGTTGAATACACCAAGGCTGACTTCACCACTTTCCAGCAGGAAACCCTTGACGTCAGCATAAAGTTCACCGCTGATTTCGTATTGCTCGTAGTTTTCCTGATCCATGAATACACCTTGATCACCAGAAGCATAGAGAAATTGCCCTTTGCGACGGGAATAATCTGCTTCATCCATCCGGTCGCTCGATTTGAACGAACTATTTAAAATTTGTCCGGTGATCAAATTACGATATTTGGTCTTTACCAAAGTATTACCGCCGCGCGCCGTTGGGGATTGAAAACTGACATCAATAACAATACAGGGGGCAGAGTCAATTTGGAATACAATTCCGCGGCGCAGGTCATTAGCATTAATCATTCTTATCTTCTCCTGTAACCTTCGTTATGAAGGGTCGGCCTTTTAATTATGTGTTTACGCATCTGTCTGTTTATTCGTTAATAATGGTTTCTGTTTACGATAAGCTGTTCCTTGAAACTGGGCAACTAATTGTTGTTTATCGTTGGTGATTTTAACCTGATAATAACCCAGTCGGTTGTTGGCAGAAAGTTCTTCTGCTTCCGCAAAAAGAGTTCCGCTGTGACTTGGTTGAAAAAATGATATGGACGTATCAATAGCCATAGACAGTCGATTCCGACTGTTGGCCGCTGCCGCAAAGGTGAAGTCTGCTAAAGTGAAAATTGCACCACCGTGGACGGTTTTTGCCCCATTTATATGGAACGGTTGAATCTCCATTCTGGCCTTGGCCCAACTCGGCTTGACCTCCAGGAGTTCAATCCCGCAGTGGCGGGCAAAATGATCATTTTCTGAGAAGAAATCGAGGATCTCCTGCATTATTTCAACCCCAAAAATTGTCGAGTTTCTTTTTCATCAACGGTCGTGGATTATGTAAATGGTCAGGGATGTCGGCTTTTGCTCCGCACTTTCCACAAACAACGGTTGGATTGGTTGAGAGCCGGTCGATCTCTTCCATCAATCCTTTGGCCTTCAGTTCACACATCTTCATTTCATTTTGTTCTGTCATCTGGTTCTCCTTATCCATTATCCTTCGAAAGAGCATAGTGGAATGATACTCGCAGTCAAGCAGAAACATCAACCTGAGGTGCTTATTGAGACAAGATGAAGCTTGGTTTCTTTTCAGAGAGAACTTTTGGTTCAGTAGGAAGAAAGCTAAAATTGTGATGGAAGTTTTTACTTGCTGTCATTTTCTGGGTGTACCTTTCGGAAGACCCCATCTTCACCGCGGGTGTAGGGGGTTTTATCATTTTCCATGGCCAGATTATAGTGAAAGTTAAAGGCCGGTTTCTCAACCTTTTTGGTTGTTTTATTTATCTGGTGATTAGTTTTATTGCTTGGCTTTGTTGGGGTGTCAATCGATCCAAATAAGGCATCAAGGAGTGATTTTACAAAGCGATTGAATTTTTGTTGCGGGTCAAGTTGAACTTTTGTTGTCGCGGGGTGCTCGCTAGATTCTTTTTGTCGATCCAGCTTCTGGTCGTAGTGGCTGCGTAATTGCGGGTCAGAGAGAACTTTGTAGGCGTGGTTAACCTGTCGAAACAGTTCAGCCGCTGTTTCCGATCCACTATTCCTGTCAGGATGAAAACGTTTGGCCAAGCTGCGGTAAGCAGACTTGATCCGTCGTTTTCCAGCATCCGGGGGGACACCGAGCAACCGGTAGTAATTAAGCGCCATGAATATATTTTTCCCTCTGTCAAATTCCATCCATGGAGCGACAAAACCTGATCTGTCCAGGATCAGAAGCAGCAACCAGCTTATCGACAGTTGGCCACAGAAGTTTTAATCTTTTTTAAGATAAATCGATGCTCGGATTTTGGGGACACATATGACTGGCGCTAGTTTAAGCAAGATTGTAGTAAATTCGGGACTGTCCCCAGGTTCATCGGGGGCTGTCCCAGATATTTACGGGCTATAAAACTACGGCGGTTCGCGTCGCAAAAGCCTGGGACAGCCCCCATGCGGGGACAGTCCCGGTTTTGCTGGAAAAATCTCTTAACCTAGCGCCATTCGGGTCTGTCCCCGGTACTAAGCCAAGTTCAACTTTGCCCAAAGCTGACTTCAACATCCTGTCGGTGCGCGGGATCAATTTTCCACAGAGAACGACTGTCAAAGTTGAAGGTTCTGGCAATGATGACGTCGGGAAACTGGTCGAGCCGAGTATTGTAGATGGTTACCGATGCATTATACAGCTCACGTCGATC
>JASFYS010000026.1:0-24935 GCA_045047095.1 Desulfuromusa sp.
CGGTTGTTCCATATTGAACAGGATTTTGGCTGTCATAATATTATCGATTACTATGCCGATGGTGTTGCTGTCGTGAAGAAACTGAATGGTTAACACACAGGAACAAGGATCATGGTTTCAGGTTTTCCTTTTACCTTGTTCCTTGAACCTTGTTTCCATCTCCAAAGGGAGGCAATAAATGAAATCAATTCATGTTATCGGTGCCGGGATTGCGGGGCATGAAGGGTTTACACCGCACGCGCTTGAACTGATTGATCAAAGTGAACTCCTGTTTGGAGCGCAAAGATTACTGGGACTATTCCCGGATTATCGGGGAGAAAAATTTGCAGTTGACGATGGTAATCTGGCCGAGATGGTTGGTCGTTTGCAAGATTGTGACAACCGAGCGGTTGTTCTTGCTTCGGGCGATCCCTTGTTTTTTGGGTTGGGACGTTATTTGTTACGCAACCTTGCCGATGGATTGATTGAATTTTTACCCAATGTCACCTCGGTTCAATACGCTTTTGCTAAAATCCGTGAGCCCTGGGATGATGCTGTATTTGTTTCTGGTCATGATCGGTTGCTGAAAGATGTTGTTGATCGCATTGTCGCCAATGATAAAGCGGCTATCCTGACTGACGATATCAATACGCCAGGAGCGATCGGGCGCGAGTTACTCAGCCGACAGCGTGGCGGATATAAAGCTTATCTATGTGAAAATCTTGGAACCGATGATGAAAAAATTCGCGTCACCGATGTTAAGGGATTACTTGAGCTGGATGTTGCCCGGCTCAATGTTCTCATTCTGCTCAAGGAGTACGAGGATACTTCGCAGGGATATGTCCCGACATTCGGTATCCCGGATGATGAATTTGTCAGCATTAAAAAACTGATTACCAAGGAAGAAGTGCGGGTTGTTACTCTGGCCAAATTGAAGTTGCGTCATGATATGTGTCTTTGGGATATTGGTGCCGGTTCCGGGTCGATCTGTATAGAGGCGGATCATCTCCTGCCGAACGGGCGGATTTTTGCTATTGAACGCAACGAGGAGTGCCGGCAGTTTATCAAGGAGAATCTGCAGAAATTCAATACCCGCAATGTTGTATTGATCGAGGGTGATGCCCCTGATTGTCTGGATGAATTGCCCGACCCAGATTGTGCTTTTATCGGGGGCAGTGGTGGCAGACTCTGGGATATCCTGGATACAGTTGATCAGCGTCTGGCTGTCGGTGGACGGATTGTCTTGAATGCCAGCACTCTGGACACTTTAACAGCAGCGAATGAATATTTTGGCAATGCCGGTTACCAGGTTGAGGTGGTGACCGTCAATATTGCCCGAACTCGGCCGCAATCAAATTATAAAATATTTGAAGCTTATGACCCGGTTTATATTTTGACTGCTGTTAAGTAGAAACTACGGACTTTAGTCCAAGACTTTCAGTTGCACCCCATGTTCCTTCTCCCCGTGGGAGAAGGTGCCCGGTAGGGCGGATGAGGGGGCAGTTACGGTTGATATTTCCCCTTACCCGGCGCTTCGCGCCACCCTCTCCCCGGGGGAGAGGGGATGTTTCAGTCCTGTTTCGAACCTATGCACTTTTAGTGCATCGTGGTTTGCGGGCAAGGTCGATTGTGAAAAACTAGTTGTTAATCATTTCTGCCTTGATAATAACATCAATCCTGCGGTTAATGGCACGCCCTTCTGTTGTATCGTTTGCTGCTAGAGGTCTCTCCGAACCGTAACCTATAGCGGTCAATTTTTTCTCTTCCAGAGTTCCATTAGCAATGAAATACTGTCGCACTGCCTCAGCTCGATTTTGAGAGAGCTGTGCATTGATCGCTGTTGAACCGGTATTGTCGGTGTGCCCTTCAATAACTACGTCTGGTTCGCCAAAAGTGCGGATAGCGTTGCGAACCTGGCTCAGAAGAGCATAATTATCCGGCATGATGAGGTCTTTACCCACCGGGAACTGCATAGCTTTTAAGCGAATAACAAGATTTTTTGCCTGTTTATAAACTTCAGCCTGATCTTGAGCAAACATGCCTTGTACTTCATTGAAAAGTTGCTGGAAGCGGCGTTCAGCTTCAAGGTGGGCTTTGGTTTCCTTTTCTTGCAGGACGATCAGTTCACGTTCTCTCTGGGCATCTTTACTTTTTCCTTCAAGGGTAGCAATCTGCTGTCTTTGTGAATCAATCTCTCCTTGTTTCTCCGTAAGCTTTGCTTCAAACTCGAGCTTTTCCTGTTGCCATTTTTCTTTGAGATATTGGTTGTCGTCCTGCAAAGAAACGACGGAGCCAAGAATGCTCTGTAGCTGGAGATCGGTGGTTTCATTCCGCAAGTCGCGCCCACCCAATTTTCTGGTGACTTGATGTAATCGACTTTCATGCAGCAGAGAAATATCTTCAGGCGACATCATTTTCAGCGCATTGCTCACAGCCATGATTTGACCAAGTCTTTGTGCCTGGAATAGTGCCGCATTCGCCTTGCCCTGCATTTCTTCCCGTTCATAACGTTGTTGGGTGATAAACTGGTCGGCATCAACCAGAGCCTTTTGCGTCTCTTGTAAAGTTTTAGGGGCAAGCTTTTTAGCCCCTTTATTGATATTGGATGCCAATAAATTTCTGACTTCTCCCAGAGTATTTTCTTTAATGGCACGAAGTTCGAGATCAGCAAACCCTTTGGCGACTTTAGTCTCATTTTTTTCAGCACGAGCCAGGTTATTGTTCTCGATATCGGCAGTTAACGCAATAAAACTATCTTCCATCCGTTGATAATCATCTCCGAACGATGCAGCTCCTGCTGCATTCGCCAATTCACGTGCATTAATGGCTTGAGAAATGGCCGATTTGGCAATCAGTGCATATTCTTTAGCTTTATCAAAATGGGCATGGCCGTAGGCAACATTTTGCAGAATTCCGGTAACCGAATCATTATTGGCCAGACCGTATCTAGCTTTATCAAGATAGTCGTCAGCCTTTGCATACCAAGTTGGAGAAAGGACGTGGATCTGTTGCGTACGTCCTTCGGCAAGTGTTTCCTCGAGTTCAAAAATTTTGCTGCTGGGATTATCTGAAATAGCGACTGGGGCAACCTTCAGCGCCGGGCCTGAGCAACTTGTCAGAGTGATGAAGATAAATACGCCCATCAAAGCCATGGTTTTTGTGAGAATTCTCATTTTAATTGCTCCTCCTTGTCGAAAAAATGATTTTCAATCCAGCAGACTATGTATCTAGCAAAAGCTGGTGGCCTGGAAATTATTGACGTCATGTGACAAGCGAAAATTGTACCATAATGTGTCACCTTTATCCATTCTGAGACAATCACATGAGTCCCTGAGCTTCTTTACTATTTCAACTTGATAATTTTGTGATAGGGTCGCGCTGAAAGTTGATATATGGGAAAGGTTTTTATGCTTTTACAAGGAACATTAGTCAATATTGCTGCTGTCATTATTGGCAGTTTGATCGGGCGCTGGGGTGGTCGTTTTTTGTCGGCACAAATGCGTCAGACCCTGATGTTCGGGCTTGGGTTAGCGGTCTTGTTGATTGGTTTACAATTGGCATTGAAGAGTCAGCAGTTGATGATAGTTATCGGTAGTTTGATTCTGGGTGGGCTGATTGGTGAAATATTGGGGATCGAGAAGCGGCTGGAGGCGTTTGGTTTAGGATTGCAAAAACGTTTTTCCGGGTTGGGATCGATGGCCGAAGGGTTTGTGACCTCCAGCTTATTGTTCTGTGTTGGAGCGATGGCAATCATGGGTGCGCTACAGGATGGTTTGGGTGGAAAACCGACAATCCTTTATGCTAAATCGGCTCTTGATGGCGTTGCCGCTATTGCATTGACCTCAACCCTTGGAATCGGGGTTCTTTTTTCTATCATTCCTCTGTTGCTTTATCAGGGGAGTATCACTCTGGTCGCAGAATTGGCTCAAACAATTTTGACCGAGCCAGTGATTACCGAGATGAATGCCGTTGGCGGGTTGTTGATTGTCGCTATTTCATTTGATTTGATGGGGATAAAACGTCTTCCGGTTGGTAATTTGCTTCCAGCTATTTTTGTAGCAATCGGTCTTCTCTGGAGTTTCGGGCTGGCCTGAAGTCATTCACACAGCTTTCGGAGTCAGGTCTTTAATAATCCCTGAATTGCTTTTTGTAGTTCTTCAAACATATAGGGTTTTTTCAAGAATCCAGCCAATCCTTTGCCGACGAATTTCTGTGAGACTTCCTGCTCATTATATCCGCTACATATAATAACTTTGACTGTCGGGGCAATTTTTCTGAACTCTCGAAAAGCTTCTTCACCATCCATATTCGGCATTGTCAGATCCATTAAAACAAAACGAATTTGACGGTGTTGCTGCTCAAATATTTTTAATCCCTCTCTCCCATCATCTGCAGTCAAGACATCAAAACCAAATTCGCTCAACATTTCTCTCGTGGTGTTGCGGACTGCTTCTTCATCGTCAACCAACAGCACCAAACCACTTTCGTCTAACGGGATTAATTCAGGTTCAGTTTTTTGTTTGGTCATGGGCCGTGTTGAGGCTGGTAACAGAACTTTCAGAGTACTCCCTTCGCCAATTTCGCTGTAAATTTTTATCGCACCATTGTGACCGCGAACAATTCCCAGTACGGCGGCCATCCCTAAGCCACGACCCGTAAACTTGGTTGTATAAAAAGGTTCAAAAACACGTTTTTCCATTTCTGCAGTCATTCCACAACCGGTGTCAGCGACCTCGATGTAAACGTAATTGCCTGCCTCCAGATTTTCGTCTAACCAGGTTTGCTGGAGATAATTCTGGTTGCACTCCATCGATCCTGTTGAAATTGCAATAATGCCACTATTATCACCAATGGCATCAGAGGCGTTAATAACGAGATTCATAATAATCTGGCGCATTTGGGTTGCGTCAGCTTCAACACTGGGAAGGTCTGGTGCCAGATCATAACGCAAGGTGGCTTTCTTGCTGCAGGAAACAGCGAGCATCCGTTCCATTTCTGCAACAATCTGGGAAAGATCTAACGGTTCGACAACAAATTTCCCTTTGCCAGAGTAAGCAAGCATCTGGTTGGATAGATCAGCAGCCTTGCTGGTTGCCAGTTTTATCTGGCGCAGATGTTCCATTGCTGGAGATTCGACTGGTAGTCGTCGTTGAGCTAGTTCGCAGTGACCAATAACCGCCATCAGGATATTGTTGAAATCGTGAGCGATCCCACCGGCCAGAACCCCCAGGCTTTCCAATTTTTGAACTTGCCGCATTTGTTCTTCAATCTTCTGCTGTTTTATCTGGATCTTTTTCCAGTTGGTAATGTCCTTGGTAATTGTAAGAATGTAGCTCTTATGGTTAATCTCAATGGTGCGTGCCGAGAGCAGTCCGGTAATGATAGTGCCATTTTTACTCTGAAACTCAGCTTCCAGATCGACAACTTCACCTTTCTCTCTAAGAGTCTGAACCATTTTCTCCCGGTCTTTCTGGTGACACCAGATATTGATACTTCCAGGGAGAGTGCTTTGACCGATGATTTCATCACGACTCCAACCAGAAATATCAACATATGCCTGATTGACATCAATGTAGAGCCCATCTTCTTCTCGGGTTAAGGCAATTGCATCGGGGCTGAGTTTGAAAATCTGTGAAAATTTTTCCTCAGAAATACGCAAAACTTCCTCAGCTCGTTTGCGCTCGGTAAGATCACGGAAAAAACTATGATAAGAGCCGTCTGATATCATTCTGCTGTTCATTTCAATAGGAACGGTGGAGCCATCTTTGCGGCTGAGAAGGCGTTCAGTTATGACAGTTTCCCCCTGCTTGAGAAGATCATATTGCAACGGTGCCCTGAGCTTTTCTGCTTCGGTAAATAATTCCGCAAGGGTCATATCCATCAGCTCTGCGTAACTGTAACCACTTAAATCTGTGGCACTACGATTGGCTCCAATAATGTGTCCAGAAGGGTCACCCATAAAGATTGCATCAGCGGCAGACGCGATTAAACCTTTATTAAGATCAGAATTGTCTTGCAGCGTTTGTAAGGATTGTTGCAGATGGTTATTCTCTTTTTGCAGCGATGAAATCTGTTGCGTCAGGGATTCCAATGATGCTGATTTTTCGGTCATGTCCTGTCCCTCGGCACAAAGCAGTAATCGTTCAGGTAGACGTTTTGATCCGAAGTATAACTGATGGCGTCGCAAAAAGTCCGACCTCCGGTGTTGCAGCGGTTTTTCAGGACCTCGACCTACTATATGTAGGCCTTCACCCCTGAAAAACCACTACGCCTTGTAGGACGAATTTTTTGCTTAGCCATCTTATTCTTTTTTGCGAGTGCATCATAACTGTATCAGCAGGAAAACACAATTAATTATGCGGGAATCCGCATTACTTGATCCGTTGACAGAATAAACCTGCGACAATCAGGATAAGGCCGATAAATGTGGCTGCCAGGATCTCTTCACCAAGAAGAAAATGGATAAATACCAGGGAGAGGAATGGGGACAGGAAAATCAGGTTGCTGATTTTAGCGGTACTGTCGGTTAATTTCATCGCCATCAGCCAGAGGACAAAGCAGATACCCATTTCAAAGGTTCCTACATAGATTGCACCTAATAGACCGCTGAGGGGTGGCATACGCAATTCTGCTGTCAGCAGATAGTAGCCGAGAACAAATGGGAAGCTACAGAGAAAATTAACGAATAAACCGACGACTGGATCACGGCGATCGCGGGTATTGAAAATCCAGTAAAGTGCCCAGACGATTGTACTGATCAGCGCCAATGCGACCCCGAGCGGATCAGTAAACTGTAGACTTAATAGTCTTCCTTCCGTTGAGATAACCACCACGCCACAATAACTGATCAATAGTGCCAGCCACTGCTGCCAGCCGATCTTCTGTTTTAATAACGGAACTGCCAATAAAGAGAGGGTAATTGCCCAGGTGTAATTGAGGGGTTGGGCTTGCTGTGCCGGAAGCAGATCGTACGCTTTAAACAGAATCAGATAGTAGAGAAACGGGCTGAGCAAACCAAGCAGGATCGACAACAGGTATTCCTGTCGACTGCATTGGAATACTAAATGGAATTTCCCTTGGAAGAGCAGGATTGTTCCCAATAGCAGGGTTGAAAAAGAGCCGGAATAGAGAAGCAGTTCGATGGGGCTGAAATGTCGGAGTGATAATTTGAAAGCCGTTGCAACCGTAGACCAGAGCAGGACGGCACCGAGGCCGTACAGTATCGCTTTACGTTGGTTGCTCATCAGATCAGGAATTCTTTCTGCTGGCCAGTTGACCCAATTGTATTGTCAATGGGCGTTGTAGTGCAGCTATTGCTAACAGGCGGCCGATAACGTAAGCGAGCGATGCGGCAACAATGCCTGGGAGCGGGAAGGATAGCATTGCCAGCAACAAAACCAAAAAAATTCCCATAGCTTCAATGGCCGTCGCAATGGAAATCGGATTGGTGATTCTGGTCACAATCAGAATCGAACGCTGGAAGCAAATCAATACTGTTAACGCCGGAAAGATTGCCATGATCTGGAGTGGCAAGGTCGCAAAAATAGTGAGCGGATCGTTGAGTCCAGAAAGATTCTGAAACCACAACCTGCTGAGGGGCGTGAATGCAATGAGAGATAGTGATACTGAGGTGAATATTCCCAGCACAACAGCAAAATTTCTGACTTTCAGGTAATTATTTTGATTCTCACTCACCAGCGCTATAGCAACCTCCTGATAAGAGAGTCCGATGGCACGGAAGACAAACGTCAAACCGTAGATAACCGGCATGACAGCCAGGGATTCGAGGGCATCATGGCTTCTGCCAATGAAGAAAGTCACCAGCGGATGAATCGACAACCCGATGAAGGGGGTGAGAGCCAGAGGAAGATAGTAATCCCAGATTTTCCGATAGCTTAAATATGGTTTTGTTTTCGCTTCTGTTTGCAGGATTTCACTGATAACCAAACGTGCCAGATAGCGGGTCAGTAAGGCTTCTGCAATGACTCCTGCAGAAAGAGCAATTGCGCCAAGAACAGCACCAGAGAGAGAGCTGTAGAGATATAGGACTAAGGCGCTGCTTGCCATCGTGATCAAGCGTAACAGGGTGGATACTGCAATCCTTCGAGTTTGATGTCTGGCAATCAGAACCCCCTGATAAAAACGCCGGATGCCAATTGCTCCCGGCCATGGGAGCAGGTAGAGCAGGGCGGTGTGGGTCAGACTTGCAACCTCGGGAGGTAAGCCGATCAGTTTAATGATGATGAGATTGAAGATTGGCGGCAGCAGGAATATCCCCAATAGCAGGGTAACAATCAAGCTGAGAAGCAGGGAAAAATTACGTAGCTGCCGGTAACTCTCCCGATCACGACACAGAGCAGTACTGGCGCTCATCAACATAATGACTGGGGATTCGGCAACCAGCGCAAAAGCAAAAGCAACTCCATAGGCAGCCAGATTTATTGTTTCCGCTGCTAGCCGAGCGATGATAGCGGCCAGGAAGGGACCTTCTACTGCCATCATGAGCCAGGTTGCTGCTAATGGAAGCCAAAAACGGAATATCTGTCCGTAGCTGAATTCTGTGGAGTCCTGATGCATGAAAATAATGTCCCAGAGCCTGAAGGGGAAGTGACTAGCCGCCGATTGTCGCCAACAAGTCATGGGCTAAAAAACAATTGATGGCTTGTTGTAGATCAGCCGCATCCGGCTCTGTTAAATTATCTGCCAGATAGCTTTCACCCAATTTTTGGTATTTATGAGTGGCTATATCATGATAGGGGAGCAGACTGACAGACTTTTTTTTGCCAGCCAGTTCGGCAATAAACGCAGCTGTTGCTGAGAGGTTCTCTTGATCGGTGTTTACCCCTTTGATCAGCGGGATACGGATCTGAATATCCACCCCCGTTTTTGCCAGAGCAACAAGGTTGGAAAGAATGAGTTTGTTATCGACCCCGGTGTATTCCTGGTGTTTGTCGGGATCCATCAGTTTAAGATCATAGAGGAATAGATCCGTGTGTCTGGCAACATCGAGCAGGATGTCTTTTTTGACAAAGCCACAAGTATCAATGGTGCGGTGAATCTGGTTTTTGCCGCATTCATCAAGAATTTTGATGAGATAGTTGGAGTGTAGCAGCGGTTCTCCGCCTGAAAAGGTGACTCCTCCCCCTGATTGATCAAATAATATGCGTTCTGTTTCGATTATCTGCAGTAATTCGGGGATTGTTTTGTAATAACCGGAAATCTCAGTTGCCAGAGTTGGGCAGACCACTGCACATTGAGCGTTTAAATCACATCGTTCTGAATCGGTAACGATCCCATTCGGAGTTAATATACAGGCGTGATTTGGGCAAGCCTTAACGCATTCTCCGCAACCGATACATTTACTTGCTGTGTACATTTTTTGTGGATTTGCGGAGATGCTTTCCGGATTGTGACACCAGATACAGGAGAGGGGGCACCCTTTAAAAAAGATGGCGATACGGATACCGGGGCCATCGTTGATGGCATAGCGTTTGATGTCGAAGATCAGAGGTTGTTTCATGAATTAGTACGACCTGAAATTTATGTTAGCCACCAAGACGCCAAGAGCACCAAGAAGAACAGGATCGAAAGCTTTTTAACGGAGAGGCGCTGAGATGGAGAGAAGAACTTAAAATCTTTTTTGGTTTTAAAACCTTAAAATGACTTTGAACTATTTTTCTCTCCACCTCTCCGTCTCTCTGTTAATATTTTGTCTTTCTTGGTGCTCTTGGCATCTTGGTGGCTATGTTGGTTTAGTCAAAATGCTTCATTCTCCGTCCGCTCTATCACTTCCTGCTGCAGATCCCCATTCATGTCGTTAAAATAATCACTGTATCCCGCCATCCGCACCAGCAGATCCTTGTAGTCCTCAGGGCTCTCCTGAGCCGCTTGAAGTGTGGCTGTATCGACGATATTGAATTGAATATGGTGACCACCGAGGGTGAAATAGCTGCGGATCAGTTGGCCGAGTTTTTTGATATCTTCATCCCGTTTCAGCAGGCTGGGGAGAAAACGTTGGTTGAGTAGGGTGCCGCCTGACATACTGTGATCCAGTTTGGTCAGCGATCTGATTACTGCCGAGGGGCCGTGAGTGTCAGCTCCGTGTGAGGGCGAGGTGCCATCGGAGATTGACTTTCCGGCAAAGCGACCATTGGGGGTAGCACCCATTACCTTGCCGAAATAGATATGGCAGGTGGTCGAAAGCATATTCAGGTGGAAGGTCTCACCCTTGACGTTCGGTTTGCCGTCAATAGCGGCGAGCAGATCCCGATAAACTTGCAAGGCGATATCGTCAGCGTAATCATCATCGTTACCGAAGAATGGAGTCTTGTTGATGATAGTCTGACGGAGAAACTCTTCCCCCTCAAAGTCTTTTGCCACCGCAGTAAGAATCTGTTGCATACTGAAAGTATGCTCTTCAAAAGCGTGCTTTTTGAGTGAGGACAAACTATCGGTGACCGTGCCCAATCCGGTGCATTGGATATAGTTGGTGTTGTAGCGTGGTCCCCCGTCATAATAATCTTTTCCCTTGCTGATGCAGTCTTCAATGACCACCGAGAGGAATGGAGCGGGAGCATACTTGGCAAACATCCGGTCGATATAGTTGCTGACCCGGATTTTAGTATCGATAATGAAATTTAACTGTTTATGGAATGCTGCGTATAACTCCGTATAGCTTTTGAACCCAAGTGGATCGCCGGTTTTGATCCCGACCCTTTTCCCCGTTACCGGATCGATACCGTTATTCAAAGTAATTTCCAGAATCTTCGGAACATTCAGATATCCGGTCAGGATATAGGCTTCTTTGCCGAAAGCACCAACTTCAATACAACCACTGCAACCCCCTTCGCGGGCGTCCTGTAGTGATTTTCCCTGCCGCATCAGTTCAACCATATAGGTATCTGGATTGAAAATTGAAGGATAGCCATGTCCCTGGCGAATGACCTTACAGGCAGCGTTCAGAAAGCGGTCTGGAGTTTTACTGCTGATATGAACCGAGTTTCCTGGCTGCAGGATGTGCAGTTCTTCAACCACTTCAAGCATGAGATAGGACACTTCGCTGACACCATCTTTTCCGTCACTGGTAATGCCACCAATATTGATGTTGGTAAAGTCATTATAGGTGCCACTTTCGCGCGCGGTGATGCCGACTTTTGGGGGTGCCGGGTGGTTGTTAACCTTGATCCAGAAGCAGCAGAGTAATTCCTTAGCCTGCTCACGCGTCAGGGTTCCTGCGGCAATTTCTGTTTCGTAAAATGGCGCCAGATGTTGATCAAAATGTCCCGGATTCATGGCATCCCAACCATTTAATTCGGTAATTGTTCCCAGATGAACGAACCAGTACATTTGAATTGCTTCTCTGAAAGTCCGCGGAGCATTGGCAGGAACCCAGCGGCAGGTCGCTGCGATTTCCTTTAATTCGGCAGCCCGTTGTGAGCCAACCTCTTTTTTTGCTAGATCTTCTGCCAGTTCAGCGTGGCGTTCAGCAAACACAATCACTGCATCACAGGAGATGTCCATTGCCTTCAACTCTTCGAATTTGTCGGTTGCTTCTGGGTCATTCAGATAATCGAGGGCAGCAATTTCAGCGGCAATTTGCTTTTTGAAATCAAGCATTCCGGTATGATAGATTTTGCCATCAAGAGCCGTATGACCGGGGGCACGCTGCTCCATGAACTCGGTAAATAATCCTGCCTCGTAAGCGGCCTGCCATTCGGCGGGGACGTGACTGAAGATCCGCTCACGGATGGTTTTTCCCTGCCAGTAAGGAATCACCTCTCTGGCGTAAGTATCAATATCTTGCTGGCTGATAGTATAACGTTGCTGCTCACGGGTGTTGAGAACCTGAAAATCTTCAACACTGTGACAAGTCAGCTCCGGGAAGGTTGGGACCACCTTTGGTGCCGAACTCCGTTCGCCGATGATGAGTTCATCCTCCCCCAGATAGAGGATTTTCTTCTGGCAGTGGTCGAGGAAGTTCAACGCCCGTAATATCGGGATCGAATATCTACCATAATTTTCTTGATAGAAGGCCGTTTCATGAAGGGCACGCTCAATAGACAAACTCGGACTGGCTTCGAAGCTGAGTTTGCGCAGACGCTGGATACGCGGATTCATTCCTGGGGCGGTTTTCTGATTCTGCTCTGGATAGAAATTGCCTTCACACGCAGGACCACGTTCTGGCACGACTTTGATTTTATCGCTACCTTGCATTGATCTATCCTCTCACCAGCAAGCTGTTGTTGTTTCAATGGTTTGTTGATAATTCTATAGCAATTTGAGTGCCAAATAAATAATAATTTAATTGTATCTAACTTGCTGAAATGATAATGAAAAATGACTTATCGAAGGAGGTATTGCCAGGTGTGGAAGTAATAATTTATGATAAAATGAATAAATTATTCAAATATGAATAAAAACAGGAGAGATGATGTCATTACAAACTGTTTCGCTGACATGATTTTTTGACCGCAAACCAGTTGATCAATAGAATGAAACCCAGTCCCAGGACGCTACCCATCGCCGTCATTCCACCGGAAAATCCTTCTCTGATAGTATTCATAATAAAAACCCCGAAAAAACAGGCAGCAATGACCGTATTTGCCTTGATCGTCCAGATAACCTGGCTACGCCAGGCCCAACTGAGGATATAAATATTGAAAAGCCCATAGCCGCCAGCGACATAAGAAAAGGTTTTCAGCCATTGTGAAGCATCGCTACCGAAGTTGACAGTGACTGCGTAAAAAACAAATAAAAATGAGGTTATGACGCTGAAAATTGCAAATCCGTAAAGTAGAAGTTTTTCCTGAGTTTTCATTTTATGACCTTGTTCCTAAATGGATTGGAGTTGTTTGGAGGGAGATTAGCAAAAACGGTGATGAAAAGCCATGGGGAGGTTGTTGCTTTGGTTTGAAATCGATTTATCAACGACGTCTTCTTAATTCCTCTCAGCCGTTAAAATGTGATGATCAAGATCAATTCCCGAGTGAAATATTCGCAGTTTGCCCACAGGTCCAGGTATAAAGAACCGTTTTTGTTTGATATATTTTGGGGTTGTCGCTAATGTGACCAGGAATCTGCCGAATTTTACCAGAATTTACTGCAAAAAAGCTCGACAGGTTCCCGACAGATTGTTCCTGTTTTATCGGCTATCTACTAAGTCTACTCAATACATATGGAGGATATCAATGAAACTGACAAGATTGATTGGCATGGTTACTCTGGGTTTGCTGCTGATCTGCAGCACTTTTGTTCATGCGGAAGCGCGGGTTACTTATAAATCGGCAAAGACCAGTTCATCTTATTATCAGATGGCTGTCCAGATCGCTGAGGCGATAAAGGCCGGAACCAATGGTGACATTATTGTGACTGTTGAAGAGAGCCAGGGATCGGTGCAGAACGTCAAAGAGGTTATGGTCCGTACTGGCAACTATGTTTTCACCACCCCACCGGTTCTGATTAAACTGGCCCAGGCAGGAAAAAGCAAGTTTGCAGCTGATGACTCTACAAAGTATCAAGTGGTACGCGCCCTGTTTCCCATTCCTTCTCTGACAATGCACTTTGTCGTCCGGGCTGACAGCGGTATTAAAACCTTTGCTGAGCTTGATGGCAAAAATATTCTGATCGGCAGAGGATCGTTTGGAGCCAGAGAAGCCGCAAAATATTTTAAACTCTTTGATTTGGACGGTAAGGTGAAATTAGCCAATGCTGAACTTGGCAGCGCTGTTCAGGCACTGAAGAATCGTCAGATTGATGGTTTTGCAACATCGGGTTCCTACCCGGCCCCCAATGTCGTTGAAGCTGCGGCAGGAATCGGTATCAACTTACTTTCCCTTTCCGCTGAGCAGGTCAAATTGACGAAACGAACCGAACTGCTGATTCCAGCCGGAACCTATCCCGGAGTCGACTATCCGGTGACCACCACCTCGCTGCCGGTTGTTGCCTATGCGACAACGGCAATGGATGATGAGGTTGCCTACCAGTTGACCAAGGCTTATTGGGAGCAAAGAGAGAAAATGGCGCAGTCCAATGCTTGGTGGGGTGGTGTTTCTACAGAAATGCTGTCTAATATTTACGGGAAACTGCATCCAGGTGCATTGCGCTATTATCAGGAAAAAGGTGTTGTGATTCCTGAAGCGATCCGCTGATTCTTTTTCGCTCATTTAAGATTGATCGACAGTTATGATTGAAACAGACATGACTGCGCCGAGACGCTGGTTCTGGTTTTCCCTCGGTGCAGTTTCCATTTTTTTCCACCTTTATCTTGTCTTTAGTGGAATGATTCCGCACCTGATCAGCCGCCCCATCCATATGGCCCTTGCGGCACCTTGGGCATTAATTTTTATCGCAAAAACTGCAAGGTCTCGCTTGTTTGGTAGCATCTTGACCGTGGCGACAATTGCCTGCTGCGCCTATATTGTGCTGAACGAATCACAGCTTTCGGATCAATATGGTGCCCTGCGTGGCAATCTGCAGCTGGTGATCGCTGTAACTTTGCTCCTGGTTACTCTGGAAATGGCGAGGCGCTGTATCAGCTGGCCCCTTCCTTCTGTTGCGGTATTGGCACTTGCCTATGGCTTGCTGGGAAAATATATCCCGGGTGAATTCGGCTATCCTGGTTTGCCGGTTAAAAGCTTTCTCGGAACCCTGACCATTGCTGAAGGGGGACTCTGGGGGCAACTCACCGGGGTATCAGTCGAGATCGTCGCTATTTTTGTGATTATGGGCGCGGTTCTCAATGCCGGTGAGGCCGGACAGGGGTTCATGAACCTTGCCACCGCAGTTGCCGGACGCTTAACCGGTGGTGCGGCCAAAGTTTCAGTCCTCTCTTCAGCTCTATTTGGATCAATCTCCGGATCAGCATCGGCCAATGTCGCATCGACCGGTGCAATCACCTTACCCGCGATGACAAAGCTTGGCTATCCAAGAGCCCTTGCAGGAGCTGTTGAAGCTGTTGCTTCTTCGGGAGGGCAGATCATGCCACCGCTGATGGGAGCTGGTGCTTTTGTTATGGTCGAGCTGACGGGGGTTCCATACAATGATATTATGGCAGCGGCTCTGCTGCCGGCGATCCTCTATTTTATGACGGTGTGGGTTGGTATCAACGCTTTTGCATTGCGTTATGACCTTAAGGGGGTGGCTGCAGAGAACCTGCCGGACAAAAAGGCTGTTTTTATCACGGCCATGTTTTTTGTTATCCCCTTTGCAACCCTTTTGGAACGCATGTTTATCGGCGGATACACCCCGCAATATGCCGCCTGTGTGGCAATTCTTGCGGCTTTTATACTCCTTTTTGTCGATATTCATTTCACCGTGTCTCTGTCACGTACGTTAGAGAGGCTGCAAGCCGTTGGTATCAACAGTGGTAAACAAATTTCAACTATTGCTTCGATTATTATCTGTGCCAGTATTGTTATCGGAGTTTTAGGACAAACAGGTCTCGGTGTGAAAATCACCTCCCTGATCCTGTCTGGTTCGGGACATGTTTTATGGCCTGCACTGATTCTTACCGGTTTTGCCTGTCTGGTGCTTGGAATGGAAGTGCCGACAACGGCGGCTTATGTCATCTGTGTTTCTGTTGCGGGACCTGCTTTACATGAGCTGGGTTTAGACCCTCTGATTGCGCATCTTTTTGTCTTCTGGTTCGCACTGCTTTCAACGATTACACCCCCGGTTTGCGGTGCCGTTTTTATTGCAGCGGGGATGGTCGGAGAAAACTGGTTGAAAATTGCCGGCAACGCGATGGCTTTAGGAGTTGGCTTATATCTGATCCCTTTGGGAATGGTTGCCAATCCGTCTCTGATCAAATTATTTGAAACACCCCTGCCGGCTCTTTTTGTTTTTGCGAAAATGGGGGTGAGCCTTGCTGCAGTTTCTTACGGAATTATTGCGCCTAAAGCTGTTCTTTTAAGGATTATCCTGATTGTGGTTGGACTTATCGGGATATTTATCTAGCAACCTATTGATCTATGCGAGGGGAAAAGCCGACGAATTTTTCATCCTAAGAGATTTTATTTACGGCAGTGATCAAAACGCGTAGCTGAGCGTTATCGAACCAAAATCATGATGATGCGGTTGTTGATCAAATTCTCGGGTTCGGTGTGTTTTCACCAAGCTCAGGGACAGTCGATGGAATCTTGCGGTCACCCCGGTTGACAGATCAGCAACCAGCCTTTCCTTGTCGATATGATGGCTGCTACGAAAAGTATTACCATCCAAAAAAATATCCCGTAAAACGACACGCCCGTTCACAGCAGTAAACAGGTAAATACTGAGGTTGGAGTCCAGAGTGCTCCAGGTGCTACCGGCGGGGCGAATCAATGAAACGGCAAAGCTACGAGGGATATTCCAGCCAGCTCGCACTTCAAAGCCGCCATTAAGATAAGTCATGACATTTCCCAGAGCCGCTCCTGCATGGAAAATGGCATCAGCACAGAAACGGCGTTGCCGGGTGGGGTGGTACAGCCATTTGCGCTCAAATGCCAGTGTCACCCCGAGTTCATCTTTCAATTGATGATCCCAGCCGTTTGGACGTTGCAGATTACGTTTTCGATGAACCAGTTTTTGCGCATCTTCAGCCAGCGATGACGGACCGACAATACCAATTTGAACCTCTGCCGTATCCATCTGACTCCAAAGTTTTCCATCGTCACTTTTTTGATGATATGCGATTGCCAGATAGCTGTATCCGGCATAGGGGCGATCATCCTCAATCAGGTCAAAGCGGCTGATATCCCGAGGTGTGAACATGCTCTGTCCGAGTGCTAACTCAACCTTGTGGCCAGTTTCAACCGGGGCATTCTTGATCAGGGGAATGCGGTGGAACAGATCAAGTGTTATTCGTGGAATTTTAGCAGTTCGGCTCAGCGGCACTTGTGGGGCAAGATCGGGGGAGATGATGGAGTATTTTACCCCGTTGGTATAATCGCTGTCGGTGCCGATAAACAAGTCATTTTCGAAGAAAAAACTGTGTGTCCAAGGATTATCAGAGCTGTGAGCGGAGAGTGGAAACCCCAGGATGAGCAGCAGTAAAAAAAAATGGCGGAACATAAAATTTTCCTAGCGGATTCGAATCAACAGATTATTATCTTCCGGCATCTCCCGGGTAACACTGCCGTACTTCTGAAAGTTATCGAGAGGGATCTGCATCGCCAGCATACCGACTGAGGTGACTGCCAACAGAGCCAGAAAGGCCAAGCCCATGCCGACCCGTTTTCCCGGAGTCACCGCATAGTAGCGCGCCTTTTCTGCTGCTGAACGTTTTGTCGATGAATAAATCTGCAAACTGCCCATGATAATAATCAGGCCGACAATCGGTGACCAGGTATAATAGAGTAGGACAATTGCCCCGATCAATCCGACGATCCATAGTTTGGGGCTGATTACACCGATGATCCGTCCGCCGTCCAAAGGGGAAATCGGCAACAGATTAAACAGGTTAAGTAAAAAACCGGTCATTGCCAAGGCGTACCAGAAGGGGTTCCCAGTCAGCAACCCAATCCCGGCACAGACAATTGCTCCCAGAGTGCCGAGTAGCGGCCCACCGTAGGCCATCACCGCTTCGGCAAAGGCATTTTCTGGCATCTGTTTCATCCCGATAAAGGCTCCCATAAAGGGGATGAACATTGGTGCTGTCGCTTTGATACCCATCATCCGTAGTGCGGCAACATGCCCCATTTCGTGAATAAATAGCAGTGCAACGAAACCAACGGCGAAGGGCCAGCCCCAGAACATGGCATAGGCCCAGATACTGATCAGCATAGTGATAAAGGTTTTGAACTTACCGATCTGCAGGATGACAACAAGATATTTAAGTTTGCTGAACACAAAAATCAGCAGCAGGCCAACCGGTCCGAGCTTGCGCAGCAGACTTTTTTTCTGTGGTGGTGGATAGACAACCGGTTCATAAATGTTGGATGGATCATCTTCAGGATCAGGCTGGGGATCATTCATTTTACTATCCAAAGGACAAAAACTGTCCGGTCAGGTGTTTTCGTTTTTTAAGAAAATTGTGATTATTCAGTTTGATGGGCTCGCAACGCCCATTGCAAGGGACACATTTCACCCATCCATGGGGCTTGTTGTTGCCTTCCCTGGCAACAAACACCCTTGCCATGGGCGTCACGATCCCATCTCCAGTTACAAAAGTTCAAGCATCATACGTGATTGACAGCCCAATACCTACCTCTTTGAGACTAATAACTCCGGACAAGGCAATTTTTGATGCAAGATCGGTGCAGTGACAGGCATGTACGGCCTCTGGTTTAAGCGCTTCCAGGTAGGCGAGAGTTCCTTTTAGTTGCGGAGCAGGAGGATTCAGCAGGTGAAACCCGCCGATAATATCAACGACACGATGATCACCGCATACCTCCTTGGCATACTCAATGATATTGCAGATACCGGCATGGGAACACCCGGTAATAATGATCAGTCCGTCGCGAGAATGGTAGACGAGAGCAGAATCATCAATGACCTGGTCATCTTCATCTGCTCCTTCTTTTCTACCAAAGGTCAAATTCTTTTCAAAATCATTGCGGCGGGGAATTTCTCCTAGAAAGGTCAATTTTGAGCTGAGAGCCTTTGGTTGAGCACTTAATTGGACCGGAAAGTGCTTCGCCAGTTTTGCTTCAGAAAGAAGACAGCCAACTTCTCCCAAGCCTTCAGCATTCACACTGACAAAAATTTCGGGATGAGCCACCAGGGTAGGGCGCTTAAAAGGGCGCTGTTCAATCTGTAACTCGGTAAAGTATCTAATCAGTGGCTCAAGACCCCAGGTATGATCCAGGTGGTTGTGTGAAAGAACCAGATAATCGAGATTCGTCAAGTCTTTTCCCATCTTAAACGCATTTTTGAGGAAAATGTCTGAATAACCGGTGTCAAATAAAACTGTCGTCTCATCATCTTCTATGAGTAGCGAAAGACCCGGTTCTGCAAGAAAATATCGATCAATCAGGGTATTGTTATCGACCAGTACGGTGATTTTCATTGTTTGTCCCATCCACTTTTTTTACCCAGTGCTCTGGATTTGTTGTCGTGTTATCTTCTCCGGAATAATCGCAATCATATCTCTCAAAATGGAGAAATAATAAATTGGATTCAATTGTACTGCGTTCGGTTGCTTTTGTCATTGTCACCATTTTCTTTACGATTATTTCCTGGCGACCGTTACGTAATCCCCGCTCTCATGGATTCTACCGCTATTTTGCCTTTGAAGGTATTGCTGGTCTGGTGTTGTATAATCAACCGGTCTGGTTTGATCAGCTATTTTCGGGATTACAATGTCTATCATGGGTGATGCTGATGACCTCTGTTTTTCTGGTTGTGTATGGAGTAGGGCTTCTCAGGAAGTTAGGTGGGCGGCAAAAGCGCCAGTCATCTCCGGAAAATTTATCTTTTGAAAATACGCAGAATCTGGTTGTGGATGGTTTGTATCGCTACATTCGCCATCCGATGTATACCTCATTGTTGCTGTTGACCTGGGGGGCATTTCTGAAGCGGGTAGACTTGTTGACGATTGTCGCTGTCAGCTTGGTCACACTGGCACTTTTTTGGGCCGCCAAAGTGGAAGAGAGTGAGAATGTCGCTTTTTGGGGAACCGATTACGTAACCTATAAACAACGTTCAAGGATGTTTATCCCCTTCATTTTTTAGTGTCCTGTGTATTCTCAAAAATCCAACCAAACTTATCCAGGCTGACCCGTCCTTTTTGGTCAAATCGAAGTCCCTCGGCTTCGAGCAGATCGCGTTGCAGAATATTTCCTTCGCCATCAATACGTGGACTGACTTTGCCTTGACCATTAATCACTCGTTGCCAGGGAACATCGTTACCGCCTGGCAGAGCAGCCATAGCAAACCCGACAGTACGTGCCGTGCAACCGACCTGCCGGGCGATCTGTCCGTAGGTTGTGACGTAACCAAGCGGGACTTGGCGTACCAGAGCATAAATGGATTGATAGAGTGAACCGGCTTTTTTTTGAGACATGCAGAACTCTTTCTTGAATTGAACAAGGTTGAGGATTGCATGTTTGAAAGTTTGTCGCGAGTTTTTTTTACCATCCAATTGCGGAAATCAGAAATTGTACAGATATCATTGTTAAAATCGATCAAGTGGTAAAGATCATCACCAGAATCCGGGGAGAGCTAAATTGTCACATCTAAATGTTGGTAAAATTATCTACCTGTTGTTGCTCTTTGGATTATTGTCGGCAGGACAAACCTATGCTGCTGGGCCGATGTTGCCGAAAGTCTATTCGGATCAGGCTGATATTGGCGGCTGGCTGATGAGTGAAAAGCTTGATGGGGTGCGTGGCTATTGGGACGGTCAGCAATTATTTTCGAAGAATGGTCATCTCCTGAATCCGCCGCCAGAATTTATCGCTGACTTTCCAGATTTTCCGGTAGAAGGGGAGCTCTGGGGTGGACATGGAACTTTTGAGCAGACAGCGGGCATTGTTAAACGGAAGCAACCACATCAGGGTTGGTTGCAATTGAAATTTGCTATTTTTGATGTTCCTGATGCTCCCGGTGGATTTACACAACGAATTGAAATTGCACGGAACTGGTTTGCTGCCCATCCCTCCAGCTACGCTTTTGTTATCCCGCAGACCCTGGTACGAGATAGCGATCATTTACAACAGGAATTGCAGAGAATTGAACAGCTTGGCGGTGAGGGGCTGATAGTCCGCAAACCAGATGCTCTCTATACTTCTGGACGGAGTATGGAAATCCTCAAGGTGAAAAGTTATCAGGATGCTGAGGCAACGGTTGTTGCACACCTTCCGGGGAAAGGAAGAAATATTGGTCGGCTTGGTTCCCTGCTGGTGGCACTGGACGATGGTACTCAGTTTCGAATTGGCATCGGGTTCAGTGACGCAGAGCGTGAAAATCCACCAGCTGTTGGTGAGGTGATTACTTTCAAATTTTATGGGAAATACCAATCAGGTATTCCACAGTTCCCAGCATTTTTACGGGTTAGACAGGATCAGGAATTGTGAATTTTCTGTAGTAATCCAAACTTAACCCGATAGACAGTGTCTGGTCTGGTCGTGCTCGCTTCAGTTTTATGCTCAAAACTTACCATTTTTGACAATAAACCAGAGTCCCCAAAAATCTGTTTCCAAAAGTAAAATTCTGATTTTTGACAAACCGAATCTATGCGATTTGTCCTTAGATGAAACAGGATCCCTTTCTGGCACAACGATGTGATCTATGAGGCACGTATTGTCTGTGATCCTGTCGTCACAGAAACTAAGCACCATTTTATGATGCTTAAATTGATCAACCGACTTCCCCTTCCAGGCTTTCAGCACTCACTTTTAGCGGTGAATAGGTGAGATAACGAAGGCCTCCTGTTTGGGAGTTTTCAATAATTGAAACTGGTCCTGAAATTTCGGTGGTTATCTCCTCACTGGTTTCACCAAGTTTGACAGAGACTCCTTCTTTCAGGGCACCCAAGACGTTTATTTTTGGATTCGCTGTCGGGTGTTCATCAACGGCAAAGGTTAGCAACTCATTTGTTACTTCTTCTCGGTCCGCATCGAGATTGACCTGTCTCTGGATCAGTATTCCAATCCGCAATTCGATTGCCTCACGAAGTGCTTTACGTTGGGTGGTAGAGGGTTTCTTGTTTAGAGCCGTCAGGGTTTTGTCTATTCTTTTGATTTGATCGACCAGGCTCTTTAGTCGACTGCGCAGATATTGGAGCTGATCTGCTTCGGGGAAATAGACTCCGGAGGTAACGCTGGTTTTTGCTCCGGCACGGGCACCAAGAATTTTTGCCTCAATTCCCTCGAGTGCAATGAGTTCTCCTCCGGTTGCCATCCCTTTGGGAATATTGATGCTGCCGGTTGCTTTTATCACCGAGTTACGGAGTTCGTGGGAAATATTGACATCACCCCAGCATTCAACTGTGACCTGATTCAGGTAGCGGACCTGCAAGTTCCCTTTACAGACAATTTTACCGGTTCCCATGCCAGCCATGGTGCCAATCGTTACTGGCCCATCAGAGTTGATTTGGCAGACACCCACGGCACCTGTGATGTTGATCCCTTTGGTTGCGGTGATGTTGAAGTCATCCAGCACATCCCCTTTGATATCGACAAAACCGTTGAAACTGACATGACCAACACTTAAATCAACATCACCGTTAACGACAAATTCTTCAGCAATGGAGAGGATGTTACTTTCAAATATGGTTCGTCCTGCTTGTTCTGCTATGGCTTGAGTTCCGTCATCGCTGATTCGGACTCCAGCTCCGGCGATGATTCCGCTGGGGTTGCCGGGTCTCGGTGGAACAGGCTCACCAGTTATGGTTCTCCCCAGCGTTCCTTTCGTTGGTAGGTAGATATTGCCGATTTGTTGCCCCGGTTCAACATTTGAAAAACTTTGTACCGATTTAAAATCGACCCGACCAGAGGCATCTACTACCAGATCGGTTTTTTCTTTTCCGGTTGCGACAATCAGCTCAAACCAGCCATCCTCGCCATGTGTCGGTTCCATTCCGGACGCGAGCAGGAAAGTTTCCGGATTCCCACCCTGTGCGGCTTCAGAGCAGAATATAGCTATCTGCTCAAGGTCGATGGCTTCGGTGATTTTGTGCTTGCGTAATATCGAAATAAGCTCAGTTGGTGAGATACTGTTATCCACATCATCAACGCTGATAGTGGCACGGCATTCCAGGCCATTGTTGTGTGCTTCAAGACTTAATTGGTAAGCATCGTTGACATACTCCCCAATCTTCTTGATACCGATATTGACGGCCTGACTGGCTGTAGTCATGTTTCCTCTGACAAGCAGTCCGCCCTGGAGCCTACATGGACAGGACGGTGTTTATTCCAACTTAAACGTTCATTCGCATCCACAGGATTGTTACACAAGAATGTCGCTTGAACCCAAACGAGCCTGTGCCATCAGCCCGCTGATTGTTGTCATCGTTTCCTTTGAGGATAGAACTTTGCCAAGACTTTCCTCGAACTCGTCCTGATCCTTACTTTTATATTCATTGGTTCCTTGCTCATCATATAAATTTGCAGGATAAAGCTTGAAGTCGTGAGTCAAACGGAAAATGCGCTGCTTATGGTTCATGGAGGGGAGAACAATGTAGATATCGTAATTGAAGATAGTACCACTATGCTTCCGCTCAATTTTCAGTTCTAACGCCCCCTTGCTCATTTTTCCCAAAAACTTCCCTTGCTCTTCAATAATTTCATGGGGCGGACGAACCTCAGCCATATCATCAATATCGCCCCACATACTTTTTATAGCCATTTGTTAACCTCCGATTTGCGTTGTATAACGGTTTTGAAATAATGTCTTCGGTAACCCGGCTGTCCCCATAGAACCCGAGACTTTGCATCCCCGGATTACCCCAGATTTGCTATTGTCGGATTTTGTTGTCTAATTTATACGTCGTCAGCTTCAGCTAAAACATTTTCTGCCCAGGTACTTGCTTCGCGATATGCAGAAAGCCCTAAATCATCTGGGTCCGAAATTTCTGAAGTGTTTTGTAAAAGGTTATATTCAATTTTGATAATTTCACTGAGTGCTTGCCCGAGATCTCCCTCTTTTTCAAGAATAGCCTTTTCGATGACTAGTGGTAACGAAACCTGTTCAAAAAACAATTTATTATCAATGCCGAACAATAGATGAACTCCTGAAAGCAACCCCACTAAAAAGGCTTGGTCTGATCTAACAGAAAGACTTTGTTCGATATAATTCTCGCAGGCCTTGGCACGAGTTAAAACCAAATTTACGGTACCACTACTAGCTGTCATATCATTTAACATCGACATCATAATGATCCACTTACGAACTTGAATCAGCCCCAGATAAACGATAGCATCTCTTACTGAATTTACCTCGCGCCCCAATGAATATACGGGGCTGTTAACAATCTTGAGGAGCTGTATAGCCAAGCTTGGATCCTGACTAATAATTCGTGTCATTTCAGCTACTTCTATTTCCGGTTGGCTTACAGCATTGATTGTTGCTATGGAACTGTTGATTTTCCCCCGAACCTGTTGCCCTTGAACCGCTAATGGCTTCGCAAGAAAATATCCCTGAAAAAGTGTGAAACCCAACGCCTTAAACTTGGTAAATTGTGCCTCTGTTTCAACCCTTTCAGCGATCCAGATTGCTGAGTACTTCGATAGTGCTTCCATTTTTGCGGCAATGTCATGAATTGAATCATCGAGCGCATCAACCTTAAAGTATTGGATATAATTTAAAATTGGTTCATAGCGTGGATTGAAGTCAAAATTATCCAGTGCAAAACTAAATCCGAAATCTCTCCATCTTTTTATTCCGTTAATCAATGGCTCGGTGATTTGGATAGAAGGAGTCAGTTCAATAACAACACATTCAGGGGGAATCGGTAAAAAGACATCAGATAGCAATAATCCTTCAGCAAGATTGACGAACATCTTTCTGGAAAACAGGTCATTTTGCTGATTCATCCCTGTATATAAATTCAGCAAAACCTCACTGGTTGCCAAGTCCTCGCCATACTCGGATGCTGAAGAAACCGATTCATGGCGGAAGAGCAATTCAAATCCAAAGAGATCCTTCTGCGCTGAATAAATGGGTTGTCTTGCTAGCAAAGTTTTTACTTGAGATTTATCAGTCTCCATATCGACCCTTTTGCGGTAAGATTTAAAAGCCCTTAAACCCAAAAAACCCCACTTCATACCGAAGAGGGGCTTTTGAAATAATTCTTCGGTAACCCGGCTATCCTTGAAGGATCCGTGGCTTTGCGTCCCTGGATTACTCCGGGTTTGCTATTGTCAGAAACATTTATTTTTTCTAAGTTTGATCGTCGTCTGAAAAAAAATCAAGTAAATTAATAAAAAAAAGAAATTTCCTTCTATGTCTTGAAACTAAAAGGGAACATACTTTTGTCCAAAAATATAAATATCCAGCAACGCAGCTCTCTTGTTGATCACACCATTCTCAAATCTTAG
>JASFYS010000027.1:0-8052 GCA_045047095.1 Desulfuromusa sp.
GCTTTTATTCCCCGCAAAAACTTCACTTGTCTCCGGGTGCAACATTTAGCCATGACGGGTGGTGATCCGATGGTCAGACCAAAAATATGCATAAAATCACCGGCACACTGGATAAATTGGATGGGTTCAATGCCAATACGCTTTAAGATCGGCGGGATATTCTCGTCAATGGCACCTATTTTATCGGGGTGGAACACTCGGCCGCTCCAATCAATTAATTCTAAATAGTCGTGCAAAGCAAACGGAATCTTCAGCGGTTCACAGCCGGCTGGATCAAAAGACATCAAGGGAGCTGGGGGGGAATCCTGAGAGAGTGTTTTATCCCCTACCCCATCAGAAGCACTCTCAGAGCAACCAGAACTCTGACTCTTTTTAGCTTGCCCAATCCTTTCAAAGATAGAGGTAAACGCTGATGTCTCCGGGGTTTCGGCCATGACAGAGCGGATCGGGTTCAGATCAACATACGTCATTGCGGCAAGTATCGCTTTTTCATCGAGTAACGCTTGACATTTATAGCGACTCTCCCAGAAATGACCTTTAACTTGATCCTCTTTATTTGCTTTTCTAGCAATATTCTCATTCAGATTTTTCATGAACCACGAAAGATCACATAACCGCTGACGATAGACAGTAGCAAGTTCTTCAACCTGAAACAATTCTCCTTCACCCATATCATTTCGCTGATCCGACAGGTAACGATTGACCAACAACGAACCCTTATAAAGCTGAGTCCAGCGCTGCATCACCTCTTCGGTCGATAATTCATAAGAGCGTTCATTATCGACCCGCACAACAATATGGTAATGGTTACTCATCACGGCATAAGCTGCGACATCTACGGTAAAAATACCTGCAAGCTGCTTAATCCGCTGTACAACCCAATGACGGCGATGTTCATAGCTTTGCCCGGAACGATCATCACGACCACACAAGTAGGCACGCCGAACGCAGCGTGAAACACAATGATACCAAAGGGTATCGTCGAGAGAAAGCTGGGAATAACGGGGGCTTGCCATAGAGAAAAGGCCTTTCGGTAGATTTGACAGGGAGTTTAATAAAATGGAAACTTGAAGTCAATAATAAAATGCCTGTCCTATAGTTTATACTTTCCATAGTTTACTATAGTTTATAGTTTGTCCTGATAGCTGGGATTGAGATCGGGATCGTAACGACAGGGTTTGGTGACCGCACTTTTCAAATTGTCCGGGACACCACCGATGAACTCAAACGCACGACGGTGGGAACCGAGCCAATCGGACAAACCCTGATTCCAGGTTGCTTCAGCAAAGGTGTAACTGCTTGCCCCAAGCGTGGCAATAAAGATCTGTGACTGCCGGATCTCACCGGTGCGGGGGTTAACGATCGGGAGAGTATGACCGGCATAGTCGACAAACAGCTTCTCCCCAGCCTTATGGACTTGCCGCATGGAGAGTTTCAGCTTGCCAGCCCAACGCCGGTACAGTTCACAAAACTGGCTATAGCTATAGGTGTGTGAAGCGCTAACCTGATACTCCTCCCAGAGCAGCATCAAGGTCACGCCTTTACGTCTGAGTTCGGTATGGACTTCAGACCAGTCAGGAATCAGACGTTCAGAAGGGATCGTCACAACCGGCGGAAAGAGCCGCCGCTCCAGGTCCTGATCAGTTAATGTTTCCGGCAGCGGCCAACCCAGATCAGCTTTTGCCGCTCGGGATAAATAGTCACTAACAGTGGTACGAGACAGACTAAGACAACGACTGATCGCTCGTTGCTTAAGACCACTATCGAAATACAGTCTAAGGACTTCTTTGATTTTGCGCATGGATAACCTCTTGTTTGCCAATGGTGCACCTCCTGGAAAGTAAAATTTCCAAGGTTGTACACCAGGTTATCCAGCGTCGCTAACAATTCCGGTGTTAGTGAAAAAATGGCACAGTTTGGACCGGAATCAGTGGTACACTTTGCTCCGGAATGGGTGGCCTACTTTGGATCGGAATGGGTGGCACAGTTTGGACCGGAATACGCAAATGGTTACTCATCACCGCATAGGCTGCGACATCGATGGTAAAAACAGCTGCAAGCTGCTTAATCCGCTGCACCATCCAATGCCGACGATGTTCATAACTTTGCCCGGAATGATCATCACGACCACACAAATAAGCACGCCGAACGCAGCGGGAGACACAATGGTACCAGAGGGTATTGTCGAGAGAGAGTTGGGAATATCGGGGACTTGCCATGGAGAAAAAGCCTTTCGGTAGTTTCGGCAGGGAGTTTAACAACAACTAAGTAACAACTAAGTGACTGTCATATAGTACTCTTCTCATAAAGTTCTCACCTTTTTGCTGGACAATATGGGCATGAATGCACATACTGACAGTAATGTATCGTTGCATTATGCAATACTTAGTGCTAATTTTGTCGTAAGGAGGTATTTATGGCACAAGCAGTAAGAATTAATGATGAGTTGCTAAAATCTGCAAAAACCCTTGCTAAAGTGGAGCATCGGTCTCTAGCGGGGCAAGTTGAATACTGGGCTTGTATTGGACGCGCAGCTGAAGAAAACCCGGATCTTCCATTTTCGATCCTCCGCGAAATTCTCTTAGCCAAGGCAGAAGCAGAGGCAGGGTTATGTGAACCTTACATCTTTGGAGAAGGTGAATAATGCGGAAGATTACACAAACCCGTATATTTGCCAATAATAAAAAGAGGCTGCACAAAAATCAGATTAAAGAATTAGATAATGCCATCAGAAAAATACAGGAGAATCCTGAGATCGGAATTCAAAAAAAAGGTGACCTTCAGAGCATCTATGTTTATAAACATAAAATCACGAAACAACTTTTTTTGATTGCTTATCGGTTTAACCATGACACGTTGACCTTACTCATGATCGCTTCGCATGAAAATTTTTATCGAGATCTTAAGAAATTGACATAATTCAGTTAAAGTATAATTCGCCTGTCCCCTTTTTCTTGTCCCCTTTTTCTTAATAATGAACGTCTCCATAAAAAATGGCAGGAAAGAACTCGCCTCCCCTGCCATTTGCACCTGTGAAAATGCCCCTCAAGAAGTAACTATTTTTTCTTCTTGGTTTTTTTCTTCTTTTTCGCCACCGTCACCTGGTTACGAATTTTTTTCAGAGTTTTTTCACCAACACCTTTAACGTTTAGCAGTTCATCAACCGTTGTGAATTTATGTTTTTTTCGATATTCAACAATTTTTACGGCAGTCTTTTCGCCAATCCCTTTTAATGTCTCTAATTGTGCAACAGTTGCTGTATTAAGATCAATTTTTGTTGCAGAAAATGCCGGCTGACTGGTGAAAGCAAAAACCAGAATCAACAAACAATAGACTAACGTTTTTCTACTCATTCTCATAGCAATCCCCCTATCGGAGTTATGCGTCCAAAAATGGACAGTTATTAAGAAAATTGTTCTGGGATAGGCCCCTCCACAGGACGCTCAAATGAACGTGAACAAATAATAACATCTGGAGACGTATTGTAAAGATAAATCGCCATCAAATTGCTGCGTTGTAGTTTTACACTCCATTCATCCCTGAAGAAACCTTGCCTATCCTTCACCAATTAGACGGTATCCAGACGAAACCATCTGGTTGCCAAGATAAGATTATTCACAAAATCAGACCACTTTCTGCTGGCAAACTGCTGCGATCAATAATGTTTTCCCGCAAGGCGTAGTGATTTCTCAAGGACAAAGGCATAAATATGGTATGTCGACGTCTTGAAAAACCACTGTAACGCCATGGGCGGACTTTTTGCGATGCCATCAAAGTTGACAGGCCATTGCCGATACTCTGGATCCACACATTTGCAAAAAAACTAACAGTACAACACTGAATTTGACTCGAATTCAATAAGAGATTGACAACAGACCAAACGATCCTTACACTTAAGTAAGACAGCAACTAAAAGTAAGGAGGATGTCATGCCACTAGCTACACTCACCAGCAAAGGACAACTGACTATCCCTAAAGAAATCAGGGACTCACTAAATTTGCACAGCGGTGATAAAATTGAAATCATTGTCACTGGAAATATGGAAGCCATAATCAAACCAGTCACCAAAAAGGTAGATGATGTTTTTTGCAAACTGCATAAATCTAACAGACAACCAGTATCCATCAATGCCATCAACCAAGCCATCGCCGAAAGAATAAAGGATAAATCTATATGAAAGCCATAGACACCAATATCCTCGTTCGTTTCCTTGTTGGTGACGATGAACTGCAAGCCAGAAAGGTTTACAATATATTCAAACAGGCTGAATCAAATAAAAAAAAGTTATTTGTCCCTTTACTTGTAGTTTTGGAATTAATCTGGGTATTGGAATCAGCTTACAAAATCCGCCAGCGAGAGATCATCGACTCAATAAGCGAACTCTTACTCATGCCAATCTTAAAATTTGAACACCTGTCAGTTTTACAACAATTCACAAAAAATGCACCCGTAACCAAATACGATCTTTCCGACCTTTTAATTGCATACTCTGCGGTAGAACAAGGATGTGAATTGACTTTTACTTTTGACAAAAAAGCATCCAAATTCAAGCTATTTGAACTTGTCCCCTAAACTTCAGACGACCTCCCCCTCTTTCCGCTTTATTTCTTGATAATTAAAGTATAATTCGCCTGTCCCCCTTTTTTTCAAACATTAATTCTAGCGCTCCGACGGTCAGACCAAAAACATGCATAAAATCACCGGCACACTGAATAAATTGGATGGGTTCAATGCCAATACGCTTTAAGATCGGCGGGATATTCTTGTCGATGGCTCCAAGTTTATCGGGATAGAACACCCGTCCACATCAGGGGGGACAATTACAGCAAGGACAAGAGAAATTTCAAGATTGGACATAAGTTAGAAAGGAAAGCTGGAATTCGAGTTCATGAAAATCAGGAACTATGCGACTTCAAACTGGAGTTGTTTTAGTTCGGAGAGAGGAACTCGTTTCTTCATCTGTAGCAGTTCAATCCCGACAACCTGGTCATCTTTATCAAAATCCAGAATCACTCCAGGAGTTACCTCTTCCGAGTCAATTATTTTTACATCATTCAGTTTAAGATAAATTGCATCAGCCTTTTCATCAAAATGAACTTTCATAATTTCCCCTTCAAAGACCTGTCAAAAAAAGCTGTGACAATTTTTGTTGGTACTGCACGAGTATGAATAACACGCAACACTCTATCTCCGTACTCGCTAATCACTCCAAGAAAATGTCGAAGTTTAGGGTCAGTATCATCATCTTCAGTTTTTACTGGATTTTTCAATACCTGCTTTATCCAGTCCAAATCGATATTTCTTTCAAAGATAACAACTTCAGCATGAGATATAAGTGAAAAAGTAACACCTGATCCCTAATATTTCAAGCCGCCCCCAGCAGCTCCCGTGATGCCTTTATTCCACGCAAAAACTTCACTTGTCTCCGGGTACAACATTTAGCCATGACGGGTGGTGAACCGACAGTCAGGCCAAAAATATGCATAAAATCACCGGCACACTGAATAAATTGAATTGGTTCAATGCCAATACGCTTTAAGATCGGCGGGATATTCTCGTCAATGGAACCAAGTTTATCGGGATGGAACACTCGGCCACTCCAATCAATTAATTCTAAATAGTCGTGCAAGGCAAATATAAACACCTGCCCCCCCCTTTTTGCCATAGACCCTAGACGCGCCCATTATGACCATGATATAGTAGTCATAATAATTTCATCAACACCAGAGGAAAACAGGAGAAAATCATGACAAAGATCGTTTCCAAATCTGCATTTAAACCTCGTGCACTCGAATATTTTCGTCAAATCCAAGAACAGGGTTCTGAACTGATAATTACTGACCATGCTAAACCGGTCATCAAAATCAGTCCTCTCAGGAAAGAGCCCCATATAATCTTAAAAGAACTCCGCAACTCTGTTATCCGCTATGAAAATCCATGCGAACCAGTTGCCCAGGAGGATTGGGAGATTTTATCATGATTGTCCTGGATACACATATTTGGCTCTGGTGGATCAGCAACCCCGATTACCTTTCACCATCAGCCCAATATGCTATTGATCGGGCAGTTTCCGAAAAGGGAATTATTATCTCATCCATATCTACTTGGGAAGTTGCCCTTCTGGTTCAGAAAGGGAGACTTGAACTTTCGATTGACGTCCGGGACTGGATACGCAAAACTGAAGATCTCCCTTTTGTACGTTTTATGCCAGTTGACAATACCATTGCGCTACGCTCCGTAAATCTACCAGAGAACTTTCATCCTGACCCGGCCGACCGTATCATCACCGCTACGGCAATGACGATGGGACTACCACTCATCACAAAAGATGACAAAATCATAAATTATTGTCATGTTAAAACTATCTGGAATTGATCAACCACGGATGTGAGACCTTAACCAAAAATAGTCCTTGCTCTTTTGTTTTGACTTCATCAGAACTTATCAGATTTCCATCCTGTCAAAAAAAGCATAATTCGCCTGTCCCCTTTTTTCTTGTTAATTCTGGCGCTCCGACGGTCAGACCAAAAACATGCATAAAATCACCGGCACACTGGATAAATTGGATCGGCTCAATTCCAATACGCTTCAAGATCGGCGGGATGTTCTTGTCGATGGCACCAAGTTTATCGGGATGAAACACCCGTCCACTCCAATCAATTAGTTCAAAATAGTCCGGCATGGAAAACGGGATTTTTAGAAGTTCACAACCGGTGGGATCAAATAACATCAGGGGAGCTGGGGGGAGTTCAGAAGGATGGGTTTTCTCCCCTGCCCCATCCGAAGTACTCTCAGAAGAACCAAAAGCCTGATTTTTTTAGCTTTATCAATTCTTTCAAAAATTGAGGTAAACTCTGATGTCTCCGGGGTTTCGGCCATGACAGAACGGATCGGATTCAGATCAACATAGGTCATTGCAGCCAGGATCGCTTTATCATCGAGTAATGCTTGGCATTTGTAGCGACTCTCCCCCAACTACTAAGTGCCTGTGCTATAGTTTATGATAGTTTACTTTGAAGTTTTATCTAGAAAAAAAATCGTCATTGAGCAAACGAGCGCCATGTATAACACGAAGTATCACAACTGAATGACTACTAATACGGAAAACAGTTCGATACGAACCATAAAGAAGGTGGCGGTAATTTGTTCCGAGAATATTATTCTCACTAATGAGTGGACAGCGCTCAGGATATTGTATTAACAATTTAATTTGAGTTTCAAGCGCTCCAATAAACAAATTAGCCTGCATAAGACTGTCCTGAGCTATGTAATCCCAAATTGCAGCAATATCACCCTCGGCACTCGGCGTGATTTCAACTTTGAATATTACGGTCACGCTTAAACTCTTCTAAAAAATCAGTTACAAGACGAGTGTTACCCTCTGCTGATTCAGACTCTGCAGGGGCCAGAATGCGAGCCAAGTTGGAAGCTTGCAAATGTTTCTGATAGACAGCAGCATCAAGAAGCACAGCATCAGCCCGACCATTCACAGTCAAAACCACGGGACGACCTGTCGCATGAACATGATCGAGAATCTCGCGGGTATTCCGCTTGAGGTTAGTAACCGAACGGATATCATCAGTTATATTCATGCTAATCACTCCTTTTTATGTGCTTAATTTAGTGACAAAAATAACACAAAACGTAAACAGAGATCAAGAGTCAAGAATAATTCACCTGTCCCCTACTTCCCTGACCCCTGTGTTGTTCCTAGTTGCATTTCAAGACCTGACCCTGCAACTTGCAGCCAACGATCTGTTCAGTCAAACAAGAATGATCCATCATCTACACCCCCTCACAATATTGAATAATCTTTGACTAGTCTTTTACCGACTTGACGGTGTCCACATCACCATCCGTTTTCCAGTGATATATCTATACCAGGCAACCAATATTGCTACGTTAACAGCATAATCCTCCAGACCCCTTATCACTTCTAAGAAAGATTACCAACGCAACCCAGCTTAATAGATACATGCATCCAAAATGGAAAGTACTTCTGATAATAAATCATCTTTCCCGCATTCAATTCGTTTAGCTTTACGAGAGCG
>JASFYS010000028.1:0-27400 GCA_045047095.1 Desulfuromusa sp.
CGGGGGCTGTCCCAAGGATTTTGCGGTGCGAATCAGCGTAATTTCGAAACGGGGGCTGTCCCAAGGATTTTGCGGTGCGAACCAGCGTAGTTTAATAAACCCGTAAACTAGGGACAGCCCCCGGTGGAGCTGGGGACAGTCCCTAGTTTACTAGCTTTTGTTTTAAAATAAAACGCTGGAGGCTGCGGTCACAGCCTCCAGTAATACACGGTACGTCTCGTTAGGGAGAGATACATATGAACTTGCAAAGTTTACAGGAACTCATCCAGGAAAAGAAGGTTAAAAATATTGATCTGAAGTATGTTGATCTGGTTGGGCGCTGGTACCATATCAATTTTCCGTCCCGGCGGCTCGATTATGTCATGTCGCATGGCATCCCTTTTGACGGTTCCAGTATTCCTGGAATGCGTAATGTAGAATCGGGTGATCTGATTCTGATGCCTGATCTTGCTACCGCTCACTATGATAATTTCAATCCGAATCCCACCGTGCAGATTATCTGCTCAATTCGTGAGGCCGATTCCCCTACAGGCTACAAAAAAGATCCCCGCAGTGTGGCACAAAGAGCATTTGACTATCTGAAAGAATCTGGGATTGCCGATGAGATGTTGTGGATTCCGGAATTCGAGTTCAATCTGCTCAGCGAAGCGGTCTACTACAATACCAGCCATAAAGCTGGCTACCGGTTTTCCACTATGGAAAATAAGGAAGCCCTGCCTTTTGAGTATGAAGATCCTGACGCTACGGCGTTAACTCACCGTAAAGGCTATCACCTCGACTTACCCTATGATCGTAATGCCCATGTTCGGGAGGAAATTTCTGATTACATTGAAGAGAATATCTGCCCGATCCGTTACCACCACCACGAAGTTGGGATCAGTTCACAACAGGAGATTGAAACCGAACTGGCTCCATTCCCTGAAATCGCCGATAATATTATGTACATCAAAAGCGCCATCCAACAGATTGCCCTCAAGCATGGATTGGCCGCAACTCTGATGCCGAAGCCGATGTATGGCGAGGCTGGGAACGGGATGCACTTTCACATGTTGTTGAAAAAGAACGGCAAGAATATCCTTTATAAAAAAGGAGGTTATGCCGATCTTTCTGAGGTTGCCCTCCATTTTATCGGCGGGATTCTTTATCACGGCAGGTCGCTGGTCGCTTTGACCAATCCAAGCACCAACTCGTACAAACGACTGTTGCCAGGGTTTGAAGCACCGGTCAAATTGATCTTCGGCTTGGCTAACCGCAGTGCCGCCATCCGTATTCCTAAATATGCGACCAGCGAAGAGAGTAAACGTTTCGAATTCCGTACCGGGGATGCCACCTGTAACCCTTATCTGGCGACCAGTGCTTTGATTATGGCCGGTATTGATGGGGTTAAGAATAAGATCGATCCAACGGCAAATAATAACGGTCCGTTTGATGAAAATATTTTTGCCTGGCCAGAAGAGAAGCGCGATGCTTTGCCCGCAATTCCGTCCAGTCTGGAAGAGGCATTGCAGGAATTGAAAAAAGATCACAATTATCTAATCGAAGGTGGTGTGTTCAGTGAAATGTTGATCGATGGTCTGATCGAAGAGAAGATGAAAGAGGTGGTTGCGGTGAATGAACGACCGACCCCGTATGAGATGAATCTCTACTTTAATTTATGATAGCGTTGCAAAAAGTTCGCCCTGCGGCGTTGCGCTGTTTTCTCAGGATCTCGACATACTGATGTATGTCTTCACCCCTGAAAAAACACCAAGCCTTGCAGGACGAAATTTTTGCTTAGGAGTTGTACTCAAAAAAGGAGGTTGGTTGTAGGAGCTGCTTCCTGGCTGCGAATGGGTTGCGGGGGAAATCTTCGCGGCTAGAAAGCCGACTCCTACCCACAGGCTAAGTTCAATTCATAGAAAAGTTGTAGGAGCTGCCTTCTGGCGGCGAATGGGTTACATGTAATTTTATTTTGTGTGAAAAATGATTTTCCCGCTGGGAAGCCCAATTTCGGGTACCTCAGCATAACCAACACTCTAATATGGAGAAAAACCATGGGTGACACGCCGCTTTCCGAAATCAAGGAACAATTAAAACAAGCCTATAATACCAAACTGTTTTTTACTGATTTGAACGGTCGGTTGAAGAATCTTTCGGTCAATCCGAATGAAATCGAAAACATCATGAAAAATGGTGTCGGTATTGATGGCAGTTCCATTGCCGGGATAGCAACCGTTGACAACAGTGACCGGGTTTTAAAGCCGGTTATGGAGAGTTTTCGTCTGGTCGATTTTGGTGATCGAAAGATTGGTTTTTTTGTCGGCCAACTGTTTAATCAAGATGGTTCACGCACCTTGGTTGACCCCCGCTATGCACTGGAGCGGGCGGTTGAAAAGGCGGCCACCGACCATCAGATCAAATTTTTGATGGGGCCGGAGCATGAATTCTTCCTATTTAACAGTGATGAGGTTAATGCTGATACCCACACTGACAAACTCAATTATTTTGGTTCGTCGCCGACCGATATTGGCGATGTCGTGCGGCAAGAAATTGTTAATGTTCTGGAGAAATGTGGCATTCAATATGAAAAAACTCACCACGAGGTTACCTCCTCGCAGCACGAAATAAACCTTGAGCCCGGTGACCCACTGACTATCGCTGACCGGACAATTTTGTTTCAGTTTGTTACCAAAGAAGTAGCTGCGCAATATAATTTACATGCTTCATTTATGTCGAAACCTTTTACCGGTCTCAATCGGAACGCTTTCCATATTCATACCTCCTTTTCCGACCTTGAAGGGAACAGCCTCTGTTACGATGAGAACTGTGCTCATGGCTTGAGCGATATGCTGATGAATTTTATCGGTGGTTTAACTACCCATGCCCGGGCGATATCAATTGTGCAGGCATCAACCGTCAATTCCTATAAAGCCTATGTCCTGGGCAAAGAAGCACCGATTGTGCGCGGTTGGGGATTGCAAAATCGTAGTTCCATGGTGCGGATTCCCCACGCTTTATCAACGCAGGCGACCCGGCTGGAGCTGAGATGCCCCGATGCGACCGGCAATGTTTATCTGCAGTTTGCGACCCTGATTTTTGCTGGTCTGGATGGCATCGCTACCAAGGCCGATGCGGGTCAACCTGATATGGGGAGTACTTACAAAAAGGAGACGCGAGTCAAGGTGCTTGACGAGCGGTTTCTCCCCCGCGATTTTTATCCGGCGCTGATGGAAGCAGAAAAGAGCACCTTTTTGCCGCAAGCTCTGGGGGCAGATTTATTCAACAACTATTTGGATATCAAAATTGCTGAGTGGGATGAGTACCGTACGACGGTCACCGATTTTGAGCATCAGAAATACATGAATATCTGATGAAAAGGAGCCAACTCCTGGGTCTGTCACCGGTGTTTGTGAATTTTATGATTGTAACGTTAATCAAAGCCCCTGCTATTTTGGCGGGGGCTTTATCGTTACAGGGTAAAACGTGATCAATTCTTGACAGATTTCTTCACTTCCCTTAGTTTGACCGCTGATAATATTTAGATATCGATCTCTTTGTTCGTATAAGGTTTCTTACTCATCATAAGGAGGAAAATCATGGCAATGAAATTTCTGGAGATGCCCGATAACAATGGTTACTTTGGTGAATATGGTGGACAGATTCTCCCGCCGGAGCTAAAGGCAATCATGGATGATATTAACGATACTTACGAAAAGGTCAGTAAAACTGAAGAATTTCAAAAAGAGTTACATGATCTTTATGCCGACTATGTTGGTCGTCCCAGTCCGATCTTTTTTGCTAAGCGCTTGACCGAGCTGCAGGGTGGGGCACGTATATTTTTGAAGCGGGAGGATCTCAACCATACCGGTGCTCATAAAATCAATCACTGCCTGGGTGAAGCTCTTTTAGCAAAACATATGGGGAAGACCAAAGTTCTGGCTGAAACGGGAGCCGGGCAGCATGGTGTGGCTCTGGCTACGGCCTGTGCGCTGATCGGGATCAAATGTGAGATTCATATGGGGGAAACCGATATAAAAAAACAACACCCCAATGTCACCAAAATGAAAATTCTTGGGTGCAAACTGGTTCCTGTCAGCCAAGGAACCAGAACCTTGAAGGATGCGGTTGACAGTGCTTTTGAAGAATACCTGAAAGACCCGGTTAATTTTTTCTATGCGATCGGTTCTGTGGTTGGACCGCATCCCTTCCCCAAAATGGTGCGTGATTTCCAGACTATCGTTGGGATCGAAGCACGTGAACAGTTTCAGGCAAAAGAGGGTCGGCTCCCTGATTACCTGATGGCCTGTGTTGGCGGAGGCTCAAATGCCATCGGGCTGTTCACCGCTTTTCTGGGTGATGAAAATGTTAAAATGATTGGTGTAGAGCCAGCGGGAAAAGGGTTGGACACTCCAGATCATGCGGCAACGTTGACTTTGGGTAGCAAGGGGGCGATCCATGGATTTGAATGCTACAATCTGCAGGATAAAGAGGGAATGCCGCTACCCGTTTATTCTATCGCGTCGGGTTTAGATTATCCCGGAGTTGGTCCCCAACATTGCTATCTGAAAGATATTAAGCGAGTTCAATATGAGACGATAGATGATAAAGAATGTCTCGATGCATTTATGAAGTTATCTCGTCTGGAAGGGATTATCCCGGCTCTGGAGAGTGCTCATGCTGTTGCTCATGCGATGAAGCTGGCAAAGGAGTTGTCAGCAGATAAAACGATTCTGATCAATATGTCCGGTCGTGGCGATAAAGATGCCGATTTTGTTGCCGATTATTTATCACTTTAAAAACTAGCAAAACCGGGACTGTCCCCGCATGGGGGCTGTCCCAGGCTTTTGCGGCGCAACCAACCACAGTTTCATAGTCCGTAAACATCTGGGACAGCCCCCGAAGGAGCTGGGGACAGTCCCGAGTTTACTCCATATCAGGGGTCTCTATGAACGCGGCTTTTATTATTTTTGACCAGATGACAGCATTGGATTTTGTCGGTTTTTATGATCCCTTGACCCGTCTTAAATCGATGGATTTTATGCCGAACTTCCATTGGCAGATTTGCTCATTCTGTGAGGATGTTTCAGATACTCAAGATCTTCGTTTTGATCCTGATTCATTTAAACAACCCTTAAATGATTTTGATCTCCTTGTCATTCCTGGTGGCTATGGCAGCCGTTCCCTGCAGCATAATGAAGAGTTTATTGCCTGGTTAAAAACCGCAGCACCGGTTCCTTTAAAAGCATCTGTTTGTAGTGGGTCTCTGCTGTTGGGTGCTGCAGGTTTCCTCAAAGGAAAGCGGGCAACCACGCATCCCAAAGCCTATGCCGAACTGGCGCGTTATTGCAGTGAGGTGAGCGACCAGCGGGTTGTTGATGAAGGAAATATCATCACGGCACGGGGTGTCTCCGCATCCATCGATCTCGGTCTTCATCTAGTTGAACGTCTCGCCGGAAAAGCAGTTCGCAGCGAAATAGCAAAGCAGATGGATTATCCTTACTACTCCTGAAACTTGTCTATTATTATGGGAAGATTTTATGTATGCCGTTATTTTCAGAGCTGAGATCAATCAGATTGATCAGGAATATAGCGATACCGCAGCCAGACTAAGAAGCCTTGCAATGGAAAAATATGGTTGCCGGGATTTTGTTGCAACAACCGCAGGTGATCAGGAAATTGCCATCTCTTACTGGGAAACCCTGGAACAGATTTCCCGCTGGAAACAGGATGAACAGCATATAAAAGCTCAGCAACTTGGACAATCAAAGTGGTATAAAACTTACCAGGTTCAGATTGTAGAAGTGCTGAGCACTCTCAAAAGCAACTGAATCGAACAGAATCATCCAGATCTAGTGGTAAAAATAGAGTGCTGAATTGCCTATTGATGGAACCACCACACAGAGAATCCCTCTCATTAACATCGTCAACATACTTCTGTTCATATTCAGCATTCAGTACGGCTTTGCCCTTGTTAATAAAGGGAGTAAGCAGATCGCACTCCTGATATTCGAAGCACTGTTCATTGATTGCGAAATCATAATAGTCGACAAGTTCTAAAACCTGATCAAGATCATTTTTTAATCCAACAGAAAGCTCTCTTGAATGAGCCTCATCGGCTAAGAACCGGTTGAATATCAGTTGGTCTGCTGCAGATAGGTTGAATCCGGAGGCGTTTGTATAGCCGTCTACATTATCTGGTTCAACTCCATCACAGCCCTTTTGTACAGCCAGACCAAGACGCCTTTTCATGATGGTCTGAACGTTGTCCGAACGAATATCCAGCCAGCGTTCGCCTGGCCACCCGTCTAGTGGATTGCCTAAATCCGCAGCTGCAAATTGATCGGCATCAGAACGCCATTCTTCGTAAGAACCGGCAGAAAAATAGCAGATTACTTTTTTCCCGGACTGCTGCAGTTGTTGAATCAAAACTGCAGATACATCAAACAGGTCAACGTCATATATATCCACATCGTAGGTGGTGTTGACTGCACCCTGTAGTTGCCATTGCCAGGTTATCAGTACGGGAGGTTGATACCAGTTACCAGCGGTTATTGGTGGGACAGCGGGGTCTGGATCAGGACTGCTGTCACTGCTGCTTGATGAACTCCCACCGCAACTGATCAGTAGTAACAGAATCAGAGCTGCTAAAGATATTTTTTTCATAGTAAACTCAATGGAAGAAATCTCTGTTTCCTGAATCCTTGACTAAAATTGATAGGCGACGCTCAAGCTGGAAAGATAAATATGAGCTTCATATGTTCCATTTGCTGTTCCTGTCGGTGTCCCGGCAAGTAAGGAGCCCAGGGGATCACCAAGGGTGTTATCTTTTTTGCGGCTGTCGTGGTGTTCATAACCGAATGCAGCGTTGATTGTCCAGGCTCCGGTTTTCCATCCTGTGCCCAAAGTAAACAGATGAGCGTCTGTATCGGGGATAAGGGGTTCAAACGTCGATCCTGGAACAGCATTTTCACCAAAAAGATATCCAGCACTGATACTGAATGATTCGTTAATCTGGTATTGACCACCAAGATTATAGCTCCAGGTTGACTTCCAGTCGCGAGGAATAATGTCAGAAGTTTGCCCCAAAACTGGATAATCCAAATCAACTTTTAATTCATCTGTCGAAGTCCAGTCCTCCCAGCGCACACCAATCTCTATAACCAGAGCATCATTGGGGGTAAATGCTATTCCTGCAGTCGCCTGAGCTGGCAGGCGAACATCTGCATTTCCATTGGTATCTGCAATGACCATCGCTAGCAGTGGGTCCACATTACTGAACGTTGCCTTGCCTTCAACATCGATATCGATATGACTACGGTAAGTCGCACCGATACTGATATGATCTGTTGCTTTATAAAGAATGCCAAGGTTGAAACCATGCCCCCACCCTTCTCCTTCAAAGCGTTGGTCAATATCACTCAAAGGATCAGTCAGTGCTGGCAACGCACCTCCCGCTCCACCACTGAGCTGCAGATCAGTGATCACGTAGGCTGCGGTCTGGTTGATTTTCTTTTCTAAAGTGGTATCAAGGTAAAGAAAGCTGAACCCACCAGCTACGGAAAGTTTGTCATTGAGACGATATGAAATGACCGGGTTGATGTTCAGGGTTGTCATTTCCCCGGATGTTCCGAGATATCTACCCTCATAGTTATCATCCCATTTTGTGGACATACCGAAAGGAAAAAACAAGCCAAAGCCGGTGCTCAGCTTTTCATTGACCTGGTGAGTATAATAGGCGTGTGAGGGAAAGTTCCAACCATCATCACTATCTTCGGAACCGCCAGAATCAAGTTTGATGGTTCGTTCTGCCAGAATCCCGGTTGTCCCGATTTCGAGCTGGCGACCGGAAATATCGTTCAACAATGCCGGGTTAAAATAAAGCGAGGATGGCCCGACCGGGTGGGCGACAACCGCATTCGCCTGCCCTAAACCGGAAGCTCCCTGAGTGAAGACTCCAAACCCTGAAGCAAATGCTGAACCTGCAAGTAAAGAAAACAGAGTGGTGATAAAAACGGCCTTTTTCATACAAAACTCCTGACTGGCTTTTACCCCCCCTCTCATAATTGATTAGTCCTAAGCGGTTTTTATTCCCCTCGCAATGATCAGTGGTGTATATGTGAAGCGCATCGGATCAGCCATAAATGTCTGAACCTCGTCACGAAAAGCTTCAAAACTCCCCCCGTAGGCGGTGAATGGACAGCCTGACTTTTGCGCAGCAACTTCAACTTTGCGCAGCCAGTTGTAGTTGTCTTTTTCCGGTATTTTGCCATAGATCAGATGATGTGTTTCTACCGTGCAGGCAATATCCTGAAAACCAAGGCTGTAGAGGTGGCCGTAAAGGCGTCGACCGGCATAGGGATCAAAGTCGAAATCCTTTTCCAGCCGGGACATAACATCCAGCAAGGTTTGTTGCAATCGTTCGCTTAAACCGCTGTGGCCAAGGCTGTTGTTGTCCAGATCCGCAAGGCAGGCAATTCCACCGGGCTTAAGGGAGGCAACACTGTGGGCAACAATCTGCTGCTGTTCGGTTCTGAAGTATTCGAGGAAGAAGCGTGTCCACATGGCATCATAGGACTCAGCACTATGATAGGGGTTGTGAATATCATGACAGACAAAACTGACCTGATCGGATCCATAGCGTTCGCGGGCAATCGACAGTCTTTCCTCAGAAAAATCAAGACCGGTAACATGTCCGTTTTTACCAACCAGCTTTGCCAATGCTGCTGTCGTGATACCGGTTCCGCAGCCGACATCCAACACTCGCATGCCGGGCCCTATTCCAGCCCATGCAGCTTGTCGTTTAACCGCTTCTTTGTCGGTTTTTAATTCAAGTCGTTTGCCTTCTTCCTGGTTTTCCATGAGATACGTTTGACGTTGTTTATTTTCGCTGAGCATTAAAGACTTCCTTATATTTGGTTCTACTTGCAACTGGTGATATTTGCCGGCGTACAAATTGGTTCATCAAAGTTTGAGCTTGCTCGGGTATTTGATGAAAATGGACGGCAAACCCTTCAGGGTGATTGGAGCTGATTGAGGCTTGTTTACTGTTAACCCAGCAGACTTCACCGGGCATCTGGATATATTCGTCACTTCCGGGGAGGGCAAAAGTCAAAACCAGAGGGGCTTTCTCTACGACGGGATCAGAGCTGGCAATGTAAGCTCCCCTGACACCAATATTAATAATGTCGCCGGTTAATATCCGTTGATCCTGCCGAGCAGAAACTTGGGTTCGGTACTCCACTCGTGGCGATTTACGGCGAGCTCCAGCGGAAGCTTCATGCCTGTACGTATGGGAATCGGGTTTTACCAAAGAAAAATCCCGGTATTCCATGTACGCGACAAAAGCAGTGACAATCTCCGGGTCAAAATGACTTCCGGAGGACTCATGCAAAAGGTTGAGAGCCTTTTTTATATGCATGGGCTCACGGTAATGACGTTTGGATGTGATGGCTTCAAAAAAATCAGCGACAGCTAAAATTCGTGCTCCAAGAGGAATATCCACTCCCTTGAGACCTGCCGGGTACCCAGCACCATCCCAGCGCTCGTGATGTGCTCCTGCAATATGAGGAATTTGCGTTTGCAATCCCCGGAACGGAACTTGACTTAATATCTGCTGCGTCCGTGCTGGATGCGTGTTAATGATGTCCCTTTCTTCAGGCGTCAAACGTCCTTTTTTCTTGAGAATCGAATCGGGAATGCCAATTTTTCCGTAATCGTGAAGCAATCCTGCGATTCTGATCATCTGTATATACTCATCCGATTGCCCCAATTCCTCTGCTATCCCTGCGGCATACTCGGTGACCACCTCACTGTGACCTGCGGTGAGGTAGTCTCTGGCATCGATAGAATCAGCAAGGACTTTCAGCGTTTTTTCGAAGGAGAAATGTAATTCTTCAATCAGGCTGGCATTTTGTATTGCAACACCGATAGCCGGGGCAATACCTTGCAGTAAATTTATATCACTCCGGATTAATGGTCGTTTTGTTGTCTGGTTGGTCACAGCAATGACACCGAGGGATTCATTCTCAACAACAATAGGACAGCACAGGAACGAATGGACACCAAGGTCTTTAATAAATTTGGCTGATTTGTCGGATAATTTTCCCTCAATTTCTTGTGTATTGTTGATGAGAAAGTTTTTCTGTTGATGAAATGCCTGAACGAATGGTCCCTGGCTGTCGGGGTTTTCGAGACTGAAGACAGTCGACATAAGATTGCCGATTTCCAGGTAGGAATAGCCGAAAGACCCGCGAATCTCAAGTCGAGTTTTTTCCGGGTTGGTAAGTAAAATGGCGCCGCAATCGAAATCAAGCCCTGATTCCATCACTTGCGAGACGGTATACAAAACATCTTCAACAGATTTTTTGTTTGTCAGGGCTTGCCCGATTTCATGAACCAGCTGGACATTTCGCGAACTTGTGTCGATCAGTTCGGTCAGGCGTTCGGAGCTGTCCCACAAATTTTCCATTGATCGCGTTATTTCTTTACGCCGAAGAATTTCGGTGGTCAAAGAGAATCCCAAACATAAGAATGAAACTGAAGTAAAACAATAAAGAAAGGTCTTGAAAGGAAAAATGAATAGGCCTGGGAGTACGGATAGCACTAAAAGGGCAATAAGAGCATTTCGAATACTGCCAAAAAGGCTGGATAGTGTCCGCTTCCAGGTTACGATATAGCGGCAGCAGTCTCCTCCCTGAAATAGACATTCCGGATGTTCTATTTTCGGCAAACCGAGCCGAAACCCATCAATGATTGCTTCGAAAAAGCCCATTCGGTTTTCACACTGAAAAGGTTTTTCATTGACCCCTTTGTAGGGTTTTACTTTAATCTCGACCTGATTGTGTTTAAGAATTCGTGATTCATATTCACTTGAATGTGTAAATCTTTTACTTGATCTATTCAGTGTTTTAAAGGCGACTGAGGGACCCAGCAGGCCTAGCGTATATTGACGCATGGCGCCAATGGCACCAGGAGAGGCGGCTAGTCGGCCCGCTTCTCTGGCTATGTTTTGATTGCCAGTTAATTGTACGGTTTGTTCGTAAAAACGATCAACCTGTGATTGGGTAAACCAACATCCTTCATCGGCAATTTCATAGGGTTCTATGTTTGCGTGGGCAAGGATCTCTCTGATACTTACATCCGGATATTTTTCCCGGAGCAGCTTCAGATACGTGCTAAGTACACGTGAATTATAGAGGGGCGATTGTTTATTCATCAGCAATAGCGATTCATCCAAGCCATATAGGATTCACTTCCTAAGGAAATATCCAGGGACCATAAAGTATATTCTTTATCGACATGAAAACCACAAAGGTTTAAGTAGTTGTTTGGAAAAAACATCACGGGATCTGACATTTTGTTCTGTTGTAAAGCAAATTTATGAATAGCAAAGCGTACCATGTCAAAATACTCGGGTGATGGATCGATCAGATAAACAGTGATTGCATTTGTAATTTCTGACAAATTCAAACCAAGGTCCGTAGACTGAACATCGATCAATGCCTTTGGGGTATTCTGGTAGCGCAGGACATGTAGTTCCCGTTTTCTCGCTAAGCCATTGGCTTTATAAGTTTCTGTTAGGGTCTGGTCGCCTAACTCTTCTGGAACCATATCGAGCACATTTGGAAGTAACCCACCAGAAATATTTTGATAATAACCATGAAATTCAACCAAATCAGAAATTGTTGCTGGTTCGAGGGTCCAGCCGCTTGTTAATTTTGCCGGGGCTCCGATGAATCTCCTTGCTTCATTGATGTAAGAAAGACAGTCCAATGAAGATGTCTTCGGATTGCTGATTTTTTGAACATATTTGCCGAAATATTGCTGTGGAAATTTATTGTCTGCTCGGTAATAGCCGATGATGTACTTAATGTTCGTAGGATTCAATTGGTAGCTATCATTCATATATTCTGAGATAGCACGAACAACTTGCAACCCGGCCCGTTGACTTCTCAGCGCTGCATGATGCTGATTCATCCAAGTCTTGCGATAAACCCGTAGAGTTGAAAAATGTCCAAGGATTTGGCCGGTTTTTTGGTAGACAAAGTGCCGACTGATATCAACCCCTTTTCGGTATAGGGACATATAGGAGATTAATATTTCTTCCCGTTTGCTGGCTATTTCTGCATACTTTTTGGGATATAAAAAACCAGTTTCGAAAAAAAAGTCGAACAGGTCAGAGGGGTTGATCTGGTTACTGATATAGGCGCAAGAGTTTTGAGCTTGTTGAACAAGACTGATTAACTTCAGGTGGTCTTGAATGTCGATGTTTAAAATTGTAAAGCCAACACGCACAGTCTTGCAATCTTCCTCGTTGGGTCTGAAATATACGACTTGTACCATGCAGGGTAAGAGGAGATTGTTGGCAAAGGAAATCGTTGCATTCTTGATCAGCAGTCCCGGAATCAGTGACGCCCTCGACAATTCTTCATCCACAGAGAATCCAAGGCTGCTCAGATCACATATTTTCAACGTCAGTCTTTTTCCCGTAACCGGATGGACAAAAACTAAATCCGGGGATGGAACAAGTTGTTGCCGACGAGATCGGTACTCTCTGGGCACATAGCGAGGTGTTGCTTCCAGGTTTGGAATTAACAAATATTGACCGTTTTCCCGAGGAGAAAGTTTAACCTGACCGGTATAGATCGGATTATTATCACATTGAATAGCCAACGTGGCGGGGAGATTATTGTTCAGCCAGCTAAATGAAAGGCCTTCTCTACAATAGAGATCAACCAGAATTCCATTTGCTGAATAATTTAAAATCTTACCGGAGAAAACAATAGCATTTTGGGTGAGGGATACCAGAATGTCTTTTTCGACACAGGCAAAACGGTGCAGTTTCCTGAAACTTGTCTCTTTACCAACTTCCGGTACGGTGAAGTGTATAGCACGCTGTTCAAGCCGATAGCTTTCGGGTTTGAACTCATAGGAACTGCGGTTGGTGTTCAGAATGATTTTTTCCAGGTTAAACATAGAAAGAGTCACTGGAAAAGTTCCATCTTTAACCCAGGTTGCCGTCACTTTCTCATCAGAAATGGGTTCCGGGTTGGCTTTTAAATACGTATAATACTTATAATTTTTATGCTGCATGCAAACAAGGAGGGGGGTACCTTGATAGTGCAGAGCATTGATTTGATTAAATATTTGTTTTTGACGTATTGAACCAAGTTGCACAATGTTCTTCTTCTCTGGTTCTGTCACACCCTTTTCTCCATGAGCCCCCTTCAATTGATATGAAAATATATTATCTCAATCTAACATTATGTTTTTTGTAAAGCCATCTTTAAAAGTCAGCTGCACTAATCGCTGGTCGGACTATCTGGGCTGAAGTGAAATTCTGAGCAAAATGGGTGATTTTGTAGCCAGTTCATTGATAAATCGACTGGATGCCTTAGCTGGCATCAAGAACTCCCCCGTATGTTTCATGGATATCTGACCTATTTTATATATCAACAAGCCTTAACCACCATCAAGGTGATATCATCGTCCCGAGAATGCTCTCCCCTGAAGTTGTTCAATTCTGAGATGAGTTGCTCGGCAATTCTGTCAGCACCGGCGTCTGCATGCTGAGTCAATAGGTCATGGACTCTTGCTGTGCCGAACATCTCTTCTTTCATATTTCGGGTTTCCCAAATTCCATCGGTTCCGATCAATAAAATGTCTCCTGGTTTAAATATTATAGTCGCTGCCATTGCATAAGGAGTGTTTTCAATAATTCCCAAAGGAATCCCTGAACTGTCAAGCTCTTTAATCTGACCATCGGTTCGATAGAGAAATATTGGGGCATGTCCAGCTGAAATCCAACGTAGAGATTGTTCAACTGGGTCGAGAACTCCATAAAACAGGGTCATAAAATAAGCATCAGCAGTGCCACGGCAGAGTTGATTATTGAGTTCGTTTGCGAGGGTTTCAAGGTGAGATTCATGACGATCAACCAGTGAGTGGAGTGCGCCACGGGCGGTTGCCATCACCAGAGCGGGGCCAATTCCGTGCCCAGAAACATCCCCAACTGCCAGTCCAACGCGTTGTTGATCAGAATTTTTCAATTTAATAAAGTCGAAATAGTCACCACCGGTTCCATCACAGTAAAGACTTTTTCCCGCCAGATCGAAGTTGGGACAATCTGGTGCCGAATTCGGCAGCAACTGTTGTTGAATCTCTTTGGCCAGAGCCAGAGATTGTTTCATCTGATCCCGTTCTTTCAGACTACTTCCCATCCCGTTAAAAACATGACCAAGATCTTCCAGCTCGTCACCGGTATGGATCTTGACTCTCGCATCAAAGTTTCCTTCAGAAAGCTGATCTGCCGCCGTTGCCAACTGCATGATTGGCTGGGTAACTTTGCGTGAAAGGCTGATTGCCAACAGGATGGCGATAGCGACAACAATAATAGTCAGGGCGGCACTGATGGTGAGGCTCTGTGATATTTGTTGGTTGGCATATTGTTCAGCATTGACCGCCTGGGCAATAATCTGTTGATAGGGAACGATCACCAGAGGAAAGGGTTCCTCTGCATTTCTGGAACCATAAGCCCAGAGCGCTTCCTTTCCCTGAAAAGTAATTTTTCTGACAGCAGAGTGTCCGGAAATAAAATCTTGCTGAAGATCTTGAAATTGTGGGTCAGTTATATCCAGATATTCATGTTTAACAGGCATCCGCCAATTTAAAGAATGATCTTCACTTTGGTTGCGGAGTAGAATTTCCAGCCTTTTGGTTGGATCAGGCGTGTCCGTATGGTAGATGAGAACCATACTTTCGGCATCATTGACCCATTGCTCTGGAATCTTCCAATCGGTAAAAAATTGTCGATAATCGATATCCAGGGCGGTCACCCCTGCGAGTTTTCCAGTAGGTGTGTACACTGGTTTTGCCAAGGTTAGAATCAGGGTTCCGGTGGTTAGATCTGTCACGATCTGTTGCGTCGTTCCCCCTTTGTCTACCGCTTTCTTGTACCATTGGCGTTGACGAGGATCATAGTCAGCCGGATAACCGCCTTTGCCTGGATAACTGGAATGAATTCCTGATTCCAGAGCCGTATATTGCCAGAGAAACAGGTCCGGTTGAATATCATGTAAGGCTCTGTAAGCTTCCGGCATGCTGCTCATGCGGTTAAGATCGTCTTTAACCTCCTGTAGGTTTTCCCCTCCAGCAAGAAAAATCACCTGCTGGGAATATGAAACTGGAATTGGAACCAGTTTTCCATCTTTGGTTGGGTGCTGCCGCTTTGGTGTTGTGATCAGGTCTTTAGGCTGCCTCTGCATGGATGCATAGTCGGCAGAAAAAAAGATTGGTTGTGGATGCTTAAGGGGCGGAGAAGATAGCCTGCTTTCCACGGCTTGCGCTTGACTCTGCAAAGTCAGTAAGGCCATGGCTTTATCGCGTTTGAGGATCCGACCATAGTCATCGACCAGAGAGTGAAGAAGATCCTCCGCGTTATTGTTTAGAAGGGTGTGCGTATCACTCGCAAGTTTGTTGCCAAAATGGAGCATTGAGGCTCGTTGTGACAGGAAGCTCAGGCTCAGTGGCAGCAGGGTGACTAGCAGGAGTAGAATCAATAGTTTGGTGCGAAATTTCATAGAGCCTCAATGTTTGACTATTGTGCTAAGTATAGCAGTTTCACACCAGAGTCGCAGGAGTCTATATTTTTAATCTTTCAACCAGAGTAATATTGCTGCCTGTTCTTTGACCCATTGCTCACTCAGGCGCAATTCTAGAAATTTTTTCAGGAGGCTGTCGAACATCTGTTCGCCCTCTTCAACGCTAGCAATTTTGGTGAAAAAGGCAGCTGCTGCCTCTGCCTGTGGATCATCATTCGGATCTTTGTCCGGGCGAACCATGGGGGTTCGGTAACTACCGAACTGGAAACGTTCACCTTTTAACGTCATTTTCCACCCATCATCTTCATTCTGTTGTAAATGAATTGTTGCCTCTTCGATCTGTTTCCCCTGACTTAGAGCCGCTCGAACTTCAAAATAGTGATCTTGCGGTCCGGCAACGATTATTTTTTGTACCCCTTCTTGACCACCACCAACCAGCACCAGGCGGTTGTCTAGAAAAGCAGTAAAGGGTTGTTTCTCCAGAAGTGGTCCAGATGTTGTGACTTGGTAGCGGGAATCAGAATTCAGGGTGCGATAGAAGAGCCACTGCAGAAAATCAACTCCCAGCCAGCGGTTGGCTTCAATCTGTTCCAGGATGTTCTCCGTTTGCGCTTTATTGATTTTCTGTAATTCTTCCCGCAATTTTTCTGGAAGAATTTGTGATGCTCGTGCCAGTGGGTGGAATAGTTGGAGACGCAAGCCGGGGAAGGTTTGATGAAATAACCCCTGGAAACTGTCAATCGTATTCTGACCAAGGGAGCAGAAGCGAAGGAGTTGGCGATCTGTATCCCAGATCACATCATAAAACGAGGGAGCCGGCAAGGTGCGGACTAAAAGCGAACTGCGTGCCTGATCGCGGATCTGCTCCTTTTCTCCCTTGGGGACGAATCTCATCGTCGGTTGCTCAGCCAGAAACTTTTCGCTGAGTTTAATGATCTGTCGTTTCAGCAGCGCTGCAGGGATCCGGCGCCGATCCTGGCGTAAGCTGAAGCATAAATAGTGGTCGCGCCAACAGTTGTGTGGAGAGGTAAAATCGCTGCTATCATAATCATCCAATTGAACCCAGCCCGTCGAAAGTTCATCGGCAGATTGCTCAATGGAACGGAACCCCTCAACTGCAAGTTTGTCCGGTAATTCTTTAAATTTATTTTGTGGATTAAGTGAACCGGTGACTTGAAAATAACAAACACTGGCAGATGTGGCCAAAAAGCCCATGGAATCTCCTTTAAATAATTTGCTGATTTAGATATTTAGAATTCAGTGAAACAGCCACAGTCTAGCCGTCAGATTATGATAGTCCAACTGGCTGCTAGCTGCGATGAAAATAATAATAATGTCCACCGAATCCTTTACGGAAGGTTTGGTTATGTTCGGCAAGCTGCAGGAGTAATTGATTGAGAGTCACTTTGTTTAGATATCCCTGTTCAACAAAGTAATGCCCCATCTGCTGCTGTCGGCTTTGCTGGTGAAATAGCAGGGTGCGAACTTGCAGTCGGTCGAGTAAGCCAAGTTGCTCTGCACGTTCACCAAACTTATGGATGCCGCTGCGGCAGTTGATAATTTCACGGATGTTTTTATCGTTCAGCCAGCCCCAGCGGCGGGCAATTTCACCCAGAGCCGGTCTTTGCCTTCGTTGCCAGGTAATGGCCGCAATCACAGCATTAAATGGAATAATTCCCTGATAGTAGAGGAACAGGCCGAACTGTAATGGTCGTGCCGGAAGCGATCCACGTTGTTTCTGCTGATTTGGCGGATCTTGACGGCGGCGTTTTGCTTGGGTATATGTCGAGTAGTTGTGAGAAAAAATTCCAGCAGAAAATAGTCTCCGTTGTTTCAGATAAGACTGAACTGTTTGATGCGCCTGATTTAAATCCTGGAACAAACGGTGCTGTTTTGTGCGGGTTGAACCGGCGGAAATTGCAAAACGATCTGGGTGAGTTATTTTAGCTTTCTTACGATATGCTGAGCGGACTCCCGCTGGTTGCAGATAGGACAGAAAGTCCCTGTTGAGTTGGAGTTCAGATCCGAACAGAGTCCGGCACGCACGAAAAACTTCTGTTTCTGTCACCTGCGGCATTGCGGTTTTCCTGGTTGCTGAAATGGTCGAATGACCGATCAATTAACTTAGAATTTATAGCCTAGAAACGGACTTCTGGCAAGGAAGAGTTGACTGCTTGGTCTCCTCAACTCTCTTTTTTGTGTTTGTTGATAAAAGCATCAATGCGTTGTTGATCTTCACTGAGAATATTGATGAAGCGCATACCGGCAGTGACTGCTGATTCATCTTGCATACAGGCCCAGACCACCTCAGCAATGGCACAGGCAGGGGGTTTACCATCTTCCAGATTGATAAGAACCAGACAGAGCTCTCCCTGGTCAGCTGGCGGCTTGATAGAAAATCGCATCCCCCCAGAACTGATATTAACCCGATATGATTTGAAACCATCAAAGACAAGCGGAGCTTCTGGACTGTGGAGAACCTTAAGGTTCTTTTCCCATATTTCTCGCATGGTCTGCAGGGTTTTTGCTGCGCGGCTGAATCGGATCCCAAGTTGACAATCGAAACGCTGGCTAATGCGCCGTTGAAACATCTCCAAGTCAGGATTAAGTTTCAAAGTGAACTGGCTCCCGTCAATTTTCTTCTCAAAATTTCCCGTAGTTCGTATCCCCAGCCCCATAGCTTCAGTACTGACTTCAAAGGAACGCCCTTCATTAAAGGGATATTGCTCAACCGCATCTGCACCATAGGGTAAAGAAAGAAGCAGAGTCTCCTCCTCGATTGACACGACAAAGACGGTCATCAACTCTGTGCGCCCATTGTGTTCTGCATCATTCTGTACTCTGAGGAGTAGCTGTTGTCCCGATTTGAAATAGCGCTGATAGTTCATGCTATTGAACCCCATTAGGTAATTACTTCGTCAGTGTTTTTTTGTACGACATCACGTTTATCTTTAGCATTTTATATTTTTTTTCAAATAAGAACAAACCAATAATTCATTATTTGAAAAAATAAATCAAATTTAAATAAAAAGTTAAAAATCTTAACAGTTTAACGTAAATTTGCTATTTTCTCGAGCGGAGGATTTGATGCAAAAACAAACAAATAACTATTTTATTGTCACCGCTCCCGGATTTGAAAGTATTTGTGCCAAGGAACTGACTGTGCTTGGTATTCAACCGACCAATGTGGTTCGTGGCGGTGTCGAATTTGCGGGGGGGCTGCAGGATCTTTATCTTGCTAATTTATGGCTGCGCAGCGGTTCGCGAATATTGGTTCGCTTGGGAGACGTTGTCGCGCGAGATTTTCCAACTCTGTTTCAACGGTTATCCCGGCTTCCCTGGGGGCGTTTTATTAAAACCGGGACACCTTGTGAGATCCGGGTTGCAAGTCATGGGTCGCGATTGAACCACACCGGTCGCATCGCAGAAGCTTGTGAGGCTGCGATAGTCAAATCATTGGGAGTAAAGTGGAGCCAATCCGAATTGACGCAGAAGGTTTTTATCAGAATGAATGATAATTGCTGTCAGGTCTCTATTGACAGTTCTGGAGAGCTCTTGCATCGGCGTGGCTATCGGCACGCCAGGGTTGCAGCACCATTGCGAGAAACTCTTGCCGCTGGTTGCTTGTTGGCGTGCGGTTATGATGGTTCATTGCCGTTACTTGATTTAATGACCGGTTCGGGAACCTTTGCTATAGAAGCTGCATTGATAGCATTGCATAGAGCCCCGGGGAAGGGGCGTAATTTTGCTTTTATGACCTGGCCAAAATATCGTCCAGGTTTGTGGCAACAGTTGTTGATAGAGGCTCAGCGAGAAGAAAAATCAACAACTTCAGCTCCAATTCTTGCGGTTGATAATAATCCCAAAGCGGTTGCCGCAGCGCAGACGAACATCAGGGGAATCGGTCTGGATGGATTGATCCAGCTTTGCTGTTGCAATATGCAGCAACTTCAACCACAGGATCCAAGCGGGTTGCTGATTTGTAATCCACCTTATGGAGAGCGGCTTGGTAAAAATGCGAGTTTAAAAGCTCTGTATCATGATTTGGGTCAGGTCTATGGGACTACTTTTAGTGACTGGCAGGGGGTGATCATGTGTCCAGAATCAGAATTGCTCAAAGCGACTGGTCTTTCTTTGTCTCCATTACTCCGTTTTACAAATGGTGGAATTAAGGTTGCTTTGCTGAAAAAGGCTTGACTTCATTGAGGTCAAACGGTATATGTTCCAGCTCTTGTGGAGGCGATTCCGCAAAGATAGTAAAGAAAGTGGGGTGATTGTTCGTGGAAATCACTGTTATTGATGGTAACGTTGAAAAAGCAATTAAAGTTCTCAAGCGTAAATTGCAGCAGGAAGGTCTTTTCCGTGAAATGAAGCAACGCAAGTTTTACGAGAAGCCGAGCATTAAACGTAAACGTAAAGAGAAAGAAGCCCAGCGTCGTTTGCGTAAGAAGCAACGTGCAATGAAGCGGTTTAACTAAGCTGTTTCTGTTTCTATATAACAAAAAGCCGATTCCTTTACAGGGTCGGCTTTTTGTTTTTTTAGATGCTTCTTTGTCAGGAATGCTTATGGGTTATTTTCTGAACCATTGCTATTACCCAAGCATAATAAAAAAACGGGCAATCCTGCAAGGAAAGCCCGCTTAAATTCAAGTATTAATCCTGGATATTTATTCAGGCCAACGCTTCAGGTTTATCCCTGACACTTTTTTAACAATCCTCACCACCTGGTAGCTGTAGCCATATTCATTATCGTACCAGATATATAGAACGCAGCGATTCCCCTGAACGATGGTGGCGAGGGAATCGACGACTCCAGCGTAGGAGGAGCCAACCATATCGCTTGAGACTGCTTCAGGGGAATTTGTGTAGTCGATCTGATCCTGCAACGATGAGTTCAGGGAGATATCCCGCAAATGGTTATTAAGTTCCTCAACGGTTGTCTCCTGACCGAGAGTCAGGTTGAGAATTGCCAGTGAAACATTTGGTGTCGGCACCCGGATGGCGTTGCCCGTTAACTTGCCAGCTAACTCTGGTAGACATTTTGCGACAGCTTTTGCCGCTCCGGTTTCGGTGATAACCATATTCAGTGGGGCACTGCGACCACGCCGCTCTTTTTTGTGGTAGTTGTCAATCAGGTTCTGATCATTGGTATAACTGTGACAGGTTTCAATGTGCCCGGCTTCAATCCCAAACTTGTCGTTCACGGCTTTTAGAACTGGAACAATGGCGTTGGTGGTACAACTGGCCGCAGAGAGAATTGCTTCCTCATTTTCCAGCAGTTCATTGTTGACACCATAGACCACGTTGGGGATGCCTCCCTTCCCCGGAGCCGTCAGCAGCACCTGGGTTGCCCCTTTGCAGTTAATGTGGCGTCCCAGCCCTTCACGATCACGCCATTTTCCCGTATTGTCGATAACGATTGCGTTTTTTATTCCATATTTCGTGTAATCAACGTCCTCAGGAGTATCGGCGTAAATAATACGGATCAGATTGCCGTTGGCGATAATAGCATTTTCTTCCTCATCGACTCTAATGGTTCCTTTGAAGTGCCCGTGAACCGAATCGCGGCGGAGGAGACTGGCTCGTTTCGTCAGATCCTCTTCACTGCCTTTGCGAACCACTGCAGCTCGCAGACGCAGCTTGTTGCCACCACCGGTCTGTTCGATCAGAATTCTCGCCAACAGGCGTCCGATTCGACCGAAACCGTAAAGAACGACGTCGCGTGGTTCACTGAGTTGATGCCCTTTACCGGTATCCAGATCTTTTAACTGTTCAGCAACAAAGGCTTTAACATCACCGCCATTTTGTTCCTGGAACAGCATTGCCATTTTCCCGAGATCAACTTTGCCGGGAGCAAGATTCATCTCTGTCATGGCCTGAAGGATGGGATAGGTATCAGTAACCCAGATTTCTCGACTGATAATCTGCCGGGCAAAACGATGGGCTCGTAGGACTTCAATGGTTGATTGGTTGACCAGCGCACGATCATAGACGGTACAGATCACTTCTTGATCCCGGTACAGTTTGCCAATCAGCGGAGTCATTGCTTCGGCAATCGCTTCGCGCTCTTTCCACTCTTTAAAGTACTCGTCTGTTTTTGTATCGACCATAGTGAGCCAACCCTTTCGGTGTATGTTAGTATCAACTGAGTCGTGGAAGTTTTATCTTTCCGTGCCTTTCAAACCTGCGTATACTAATTTAACTTAACTGCTTTTGCAATACTCTTTCTAGGGGCTAATTGTTATCTTTTATCCAGCAGTTACTGGACAATCATGACATTGATTGATAAAAATAGTTATTATTATCTGCAGAGAGTGAAATTCGTCTTGGTATTGGTTTTATCCGCAATCTTCATGGAGGAATAAACGATGAGTGACACAGTTAGTTACAAAGATCTGGGGTTAGTGAATTCGCGGGAAATATTTAGTAAAGCAGTCGATGGTGGATATGCGATTCCTGCCTATAATTTTAATAATCTGGAACAATTGCAGGCAATTATTACTGCCTGTGCCGAAACCAAATCACCAGTGATTCTCCAAATCAGTAAAGGGGCTCGGAGTTATGCCAATGAAACCATGCTCCGTTATATGGCGACCGGTGCCGTGCAAATGGCGAAGGAGATGGGCGCTGATATCCCGATTGTTCTGCATCTTGATCATGGGGACTCTTTTGAGCTTTGTAAGAGCTGTATCGAGTCGGGCTTTTCATCGATCATGATTGATGGCTCTCATCTTCCCTATGATGAAAATGTCGCTTTGACTCGTCAGGTGGTTGAGTTTTCCCATGCCCATGATGTCACGGTTGAGGGTGAACTTGGCGTTCTTGCTGGGATAGAGGATGAGGTGGTTGCTGAGAAATCAACTTATACCCAGCCTGAGGAGGTGGAAGATTTTGTCAAAAAAACGGGGGTCGACTCGTTGGCAATTTCCATTGGAACCAGCCATGGTGCGTATAAGTTCAAGCTCACGGAAGGGGAGTCGGTTCCGGAACTGCGGTTTGATATTCTGAAAGAGTGCGAAAAGCGGATTCCCGGTTTTCCAATCGTACTGCACGGAGCGTCCAGTGTTATTCCTGAATATGTGGCACTGATTAATCAGTATGGCGGCAAGATGGACGGGGCGGTTGGTGTTCCCGAAGAGCAACTACGCAAAGCGGCGGCCAGTGCTGTATGTAAAATCAACATCGACTCCGATGGCCGGTTGGCCGTGACGGCTAAAGTTCGGGAGTTTTTAGCGAATAACCCGGAAGAATTTGATCCCCGTAAATATCTCGGGGCGGCCAGAAATGAATTGATAAAATTGATTAAGCATAAGAACGAGTCTGTCCTTGGGAGTGCTGGAAAAGCTTAATCACACTTGGATAAAAAACCGGAAAAAGCCGTTACGGAATCGTCGTAGCGGCTTTTTAAAATTGAACTGTGAGGCAGGGAGTTATATTTTAAACTCAGGTTTACTTGTGATGGCGTCGCAAAAAGTCCGACCCACGGCGTTGCAGCGGTTTTTCAAGACTTTGGTATACTATATGTATGTCTTCATCCTTGAAAAACCACTACGTCTTGTGGGACGAAATTTTTGCTTAGCCATCTGATTTGTTTTTGCGAGACCATCACTTGTAGGGGGAAGGGTTGTTCTCCTAACATAAGACAACAGCAGACTTGACGATTTTTTCCTTCTTTGTAGCGTGGGAACAGCTATGCCGCTACGTATTTTTTCACCTGTTCCGGTATGCGATCAGCAATTTTGTCCTGTTCAATATCAAGGTCATAATCCATTTGCAAGCCAAGCCAGAACTGTGGTGACATTTCAAAATAGTGGGCTAGACGAAGCGCCGTATCCGCAGTTACTCTCCTTTTGCCATGGATGATTTCATTGATGCGCCGGGGTGGAACTCCAATGTCAGTAGCGATTTTATTCTGACTCAAGTTCATGGGGGTCAGAAATTCTTCAAATAGAACCTCCCCCGGATGTATGGGGCTCATCTTTTTCATGTCATTATCTCCTAATGCTAGTCGACGATTTCCACTGCAAAAGCATCTCCATTTTGCCATTTGAAGCAGACTCGCCACTGATTATTGATTCTGATACTGTGTTGCCCCTTTCTGCTGCCTTTTAGAGGCTCTAAATGATTGGAAGGTGGAACTCTTAAATCATTTAGAGTTGTGGAGCGGTTTAGCATACGAAGTTTTCGCAACGCCACTCGCTGAATGTCATTTGGGAATCTCTTGGAGAAAGCCCGGTTAAATACCCTCTCTGTCTCTTTGCTTTTAAATGATCGGATCATGGGTAATATCTTAATCGCTATAACGCATAACGTCAAGCGTTATATTCGTTTTGCAGGGATAACGCAATAATTTAGCTGACATCTCCATTCGATCGATTTTGTATTCTTGCCTAACCGGGGTATTCCATTTTGCATGATATTATTTTACGCTACTCTGGCTAAACATTTTCAAATTCACACCAGTTGCCGCCGATTTCAATTCTGCAGCTTGCTCCTGCAGAACCGGACAATCCATCCCGATACACTCTTTATTCAGGTGCCGTTGATAACAGCCGATCACCGCATCAGCCTGCAATGTGATCGACAAATATTCTCTGGAGAGTTCGGCCGCTTTTTTCAGCCCCAACCAGCAATCACGTTGGCAACAGCGGGCTGCTTTGAGCTCGGCAATATCGGCAAGAACTTGTTGAGTAATCTGCTGTACCATTTGACGTTCTTCTGCTTTGACCGGGTTCGCTTGCAGCAGCAGGCTGAAGGCGATTCCGACCCCGGTGGCAGAACCACAGATGCCGGTGAAGGCACAGCTGCCACCAATAATTTGATTGCCGCGCCGGATTGCGGTGGCGATCAGATCCTTTTCAATCTGCCCGCCACTGTTCCGATAAGCGGTAACGATAATTGCCGGCATCAGGGCATGGTGTTCGGGGCCGTGAACAGGAATAGACGGATGTTTGCGCAGCCGCGCCAGAATTTCAAGCATATCGGTTTCGGTTGCCTCAACACAGAGATGCTCCATCACCTCGAGGGCGTCCTCGCTGTGGCAATGATCGCAGACGAAATGTTTTTTATCACAGTGAGCATTGGCTAAAGCAGTTTGCCCGCAATAGTGACATTCCAGCGCAACTTCTTTGTCGGGATAGATCAGCTCCCCGCCGCAGACCATACAGCCGGAGCGATATTTGATGACGGATGGTGCCGATGAGGTGGTTGTCTCCGGCGGTAAAGCACAGGCACAACCATCGGCCAGATCGAGATTGGTGACGCTGCCGTCATCGCGGTCCAGCAGAAAAATATGTTCATCCAGATGCTCTGCCAGATTTTTGGCGATCATCGTTTTTTGTCCGGGGAACAGCAAGGTTCCATCGGGGAGCGGCAGTTGTGGCAATGGCCCCCGGTAGATCACCGGAACCTGCTCACTTTCTCCCGGTTTCCAGGCGGCAAAGGTCAAAGAGAAGAATGGGTGGTCGCGCACCACCCGATAGGGAAAACGCTTCAGTAGGCGGATATCGACAAAGCCACTCTCTTCCAGCAGCCCGACCAGATCTTTCTGCAACAGAGCTCCGGCGATACATTCCCCCTGCAGTTCTGCATCGTTACGGATGGCCGCATCCGGTTCCTCCTCGCAGACAACATCTGAGATCACCAGTCGCCCGCCGGGTTTCAGCGAGCGGAAAATTTCGGCAAATGCCCGCCGTTTATCTGCTGAAAGATTCAGGACACAGTTGGAGAGCATCAGGTCGGTGCTGTCGGTTTCCAGGGGAAGTTCTTCCAGATATCCTTTTCTGAATTCGATATTGTTAAACCCCAGATTTTTGCGGACTTCAGCAGCTCCCTGTTCCGCAATGGCAAGCATCGGATCGAGCATATCAATCCCGATACTCTGCCCTTTTTTGCCGACGATTCGAGCAGCAATGAAAATTTCAATTCCCCGTCCGCTCCCCAGATCAACGACTGTTTCGCCGGTTTTGATCTCTGCATCCAAAACCGGGCTGCCGCAGCCATAACCACGGAAACGGTATTTCTCCGGAATATGAGAAATATCCTCATCGGCATAACAGACCGGATTGAGGATGTCCTCTTTGGTATCCGTTGCTGCCGTGCTGTAATAATTTTTGACCACCGTGCGACTGTTCTGATCGGCAATCGCCAGCAGGCAGTTGGCATGGGTGAGGGCGACATGACCATGAGCACCACAGCTTTCCAGAATGTCCCCCATTTTTAATTTTAAGCCGGGTTGATTCCGTTCTGGCAGTCGGGTCGCTTCCCGTTTAATCAGCCAGAAGATAATTTTTTTATAGAGCGGGAGATAGGGATCGGTTCCGGAAAACTGGTTACCGTGAATCCAGGAGTGATCGAGATCACCACCACCGGTAAAATAGCGAAGTGGATCGTCACTGTTGGCGATAGTTGCCTGGCGGATTTTCTGCAATGTCGGGCTGCTGTGCCACGCTTCGGCCAGAGTTCCGGTCAGTGATGTCTTCAGCTCCTGGTTTCCCACCAGCGCCGCCGATGGGTAGAGGTTTCCATCTGGACCGATAGCGGCAGATTCGCAACCGCTCCCTCCCCCATCATGGATGGTTCCGGCCGGGGCAAAAATTTGCGTCTGCAGCGCGGCTAAATTATCGATCTGAATTCCCAGTTGTTCAGCTTTTTTCACCGCAGCAATAAAGTGGGGGAAAATTTCCTCCGCCGGGACAAATCCCGCCTGGTTGCCGCGACCCTGGATGAAATACCAGAGATAGTGCAGATTGCTCGCTCCAACTTCTGCAGCAAAGTCGACCAACCCCGCCATATCATGCAGATTGCGTCGCTCTACACACATCGACAGGGTGAATGGAATCCCCCGTTGTTTTAAGGCTAGTAACTGTTTCCGTAGTTGAACAAATGTTCCCCGGCCGCGGATGGCATCATGATGAGCATCCAACCCATCAATACTGATTTGCAGATGAATCCGACTCAGGTCAAAATTATCAGTCAGCTTCTCTTCTAACAGCAACCCATTGGTGAGAATGACGACATGGCACTCGGGGAATTTAAGTAAACCGGATAGAATTTCACTAATCTCTGGATGAAAAAAAGGTTCCCCACCGGTCAGGACAAAGATTCGACAACCAAGCTCCACCGCTTCTTGTGCCCGGCTCAAAATCAGTTCAGCACTCATCTCCTCGGTGGAGGTTGGCCCGGAGGTAAACAGGCAGTGCTGACAACTGAGGTTACAGTGGTTGGTAATGTGCAGCCAGAGTTCATTCAGCTGATCGGTTTTCAGATGTTGGTAACGTCCCGAATAGTTGCTGGCAGGGGCATCAGGCAGTCTGGCCAGAAATTTATCCCGGTAAATATGGTCTTGGCCGCTATCGGTTGTTTGCAGCAACTCTTCACCACTGTGATTGGGGACAAACCAGGTAGGGCGGTCGGTACGGATATAGATTGGTAGCTGTTCAAATTCGTACCGCGTCCAAAGTTGTGGATTGTAAGTCATAAATTTATTCCTTGAGTCGCTCTTGACCTGAGGTTGGATTATATTTTTACCGATAGGGTGATTGAGGTGACAATTAAAGCATAAATACTTACCGTCCGAATGTAATATCAGCTACTTTTCCAGTTTACGGTTAGTTTGCGGTAAAACTGATATCACCGTAACTGGCCTGAACTGATCCCCCGGAATTATCACTATCGGTCATAATTGCAATCACCTGAATATTTTTGATCTCTTCCCCGTAGGTTTTTTTAAAATCTTCGTAAACGTTCCGTTTTTCCTGATACCAAACCTGTTTTTTATCCTCAGGGGAGCGGACGGTGAGAATGATATCATGGTTTTTAGC
>JASFYS010000029.1:0-8241 GCA_045047095.1 Desulfuromusa sp.
AAAGATAACCTTCTTGGTATCAGCAAGCGAGGGGACAAATATATGCGTAGCCTTCTTGTTCATGGTGCACGGGCTGTTGTCATTCAAGCGGCTCGAAAGAATGATCCGTTGAGTCGCTGGATCAATCGTATCCGTGAAAAGCGTGGTTGGAACAAGGCTGTTGTTGCGATGGCCAATAAAATAACTCGTATTGGCTGGGCAGTGTTACGCAATAATACCGCATATAAACCAGCATTAGCAGCAACGGCAATAATAACTTAATCAACCTTGAAACAAAGGGAGTTATCCCCACCAGAGAATGCGACGGCTCAAACGCGAGCAATGACAAAACTGGTAAGACCAGCGTATCGAAAACCTGAAAAGTCCGACGGTTAGCAGAAACCGACCTGTCGATAAGGACGATACGCGCGAATATCATTGAGGCCCGGAAGATTGAGTTCTTCCAAAAAAAGGCCGGATATACGGCAGCAATCCTGTCCCTGTCATTTTTCGTAATAAGCCCTTGCAAATAGGGGGGAGACCATATACGGACTATCTGGGCTGAAGCGAAAATTTGGGCGTTTGAGATCAAATTTTGGCTCATTTGAGAGTAATAGCCGTAGCTATTGGTCAAAAGGAGCTGGAATATGTGCCAAACGGACGAATTTGCAGCCAGTTCATTGATAGTTCGATAGGCTGCTAAGTTCAAGATATTATACCCGTTTGAGTTCTAGAATTGTAACCATCCAGAATACAAAAAGGGCAACCAAATGGCTGCCCTTTTTTGTATTTTAAAAAAATTAACTGTTTTAGTTACTCCTGACAGCTCTTTTTTCTGAAATCCCTCGTGCAACTGCTTTGGTCATCCCGAACAGAACCAGAAGAGCTGGAACCAGTTGGGCAACTATCAATAAGCCACAGAAGCCGACCAACAACATAACCAGGATGCCACTGTTATAGGTTTGGGCGGTATCGATTGCAAATGCAGGAGTGACCAGCATCAAAGTGATTGCGATAGTCGACAGAACCGACTTAATTGGGAACATGGCTTTCTCCTTTTTCTTGGCAACTGCCTGAGTTGTTGTATTTTCTTCATATTTCTTGAATGCGAAACTGACAGCCTGGTGAATTTCTTCGTAGTTATCCTCACCGGCAGCTTTTAAAGCGTGGTAGAAAATACCTTCTTTACGAATCCGACGTTCCAATTCAATTGGCATTTCATCCGAAACCAGAATGATCGAGATATTGCGGTTACATTTTTTCAACAATGGAATCAGTTTGACAACATTTTGTTCATCGTAGTGACCATCAATAACAACAACCTGGATCTCTTTATTTATGATTCCTTCAAGGGCGTTAGCAACTGAATCGGCCTTGGTAATCTGATATTCATTTATGTCAAAGCGGCTTGCCAACTGCTCGCGTGCTTCTTGATTTTTATTTGCTATGAGTAGACCGTTCATGATCTTCACCTTTCCCTTAGAATCCAACTTAGAATCAGTTAGAAGATTTAACTTCTTTGTTGTTCTTGCTGGTCAAACCTTTAACCATGCCAATAAACATGAGGGTCGCTGGAACCAGTTGAAAGACAACGATCAGAGCGAAGAAGCCGATGAACAAGGAAAGAAGCAGGCTGCCTTCACCAGCACTACCGTTAGCGGCAGCATAAGCAGAAGAAGAAAAAGCGATCAGGGCGACTAAAGTATTGCGTAATGTGTTTTTCATGATGTCCTCCATCTATGTTTATTTAATTTTGGTTTTTGTTTTGTCTCTTGCTATCCATATATAGCAGTGTCCGTGCCAAGTTTTTAAAAAAATAGGCCGATCACCCTAATCCATTGTTTTTATTGAGAATTTTTTTATGAGTCAGAAAAGATGAGTGAAAGACAGGATTTAATTTGTATATAGAAGACATACACTCCGAAAAAAATAAACATTGTGAATAATAAACAAAAACAGATAACCTATTGATATTATAATACTTATTAAAAATAATAGGGTGTATATAAAAATATTACGGTAGATATTTTATTTATCAGGCCGCAAATAAATGTGAATATAATTGCTATACTCTCCCTACAAAACACATTTTTATGGAGGTTTATATGCCGCACCTACAGTTTGAAATTAATCGAAGTTTGGCAGATGCTGATAAAATCACCTTTGCTGAGCAAGTGAGACAATTCTTTTCTGAGGTGATGGATACCGGAACTGACCACATCAGTATCTCTATCCGCGAGTTTGACACCCATAATTTATCCATCGGTCGAGTCAAGGAGCCAGAAAAAGGGATTGCCCTGGTTAATGCAGATATCCGCGAAGGGCGCACGATGGAAAAACGCAGAACCCTGACTTTGGGATTTATGGATCTACTGCACAAAACCTGGAATATCCCAAAAGAGAATATGTATGTCACCCTGACTGAACACAAAGGAGAAGATTTTCACCTGCTGGAAAAATATCTTGGGGGTTGGCAGGAAGGGGAAGATCCTCTGGCAGACTGATTATCACTGGCCTGTCAATCTTTATTGAAAAACCTTCATCACATTATAATTGTAAGCCAGCTTATATTTCAATGATTTGATCTAATGGTATTTCTAATGCTAGGTTCAATGCTATCCTCCAGCAACTGAAAGTTAAATTGCGGGCAGGACTTCTGAACTATCTCATTATTTTCAATCCCTGAACCGGAGATTTCTTCTATGGACTACTTCCTCCCCGTTTTCGCCGGCGTCATCGCCTTGGCCTCAGTTCTCCTTGCACCGAAAGCTGAGAGTGCTGGTGCTTTTTATCAGGGTCTCGGTGCAACGGGTCGACAACCCGGCTTGATCACCCTGGTTTTTTCACAGGTTACCACTTGGATCTTCGCCCGCTCGTTGATGAATGCCGCGATTCTGGGTTTCTACTATGGTATTTGGGGCTCACTTGCGTATGCTTTCTACTATTTCTCCTTTCTGACCGGGGGACGTATCGTTGATAGCCTGCGCTTTGAGCACGGATTTAATAGTGTGCAGGATTTTCTGCGTGATCGCTTTGGGCACTGGGGAACTGGCTGCTACAATTTCGTCATCGGCATCCGCCTGATCAGTGAAGTCTTTGCCAACCTCCTAGTCATAGGTATTCTGTTTGGTGTCGCCGGCAGCAATGTCTATACCCTGACGATCCTTGGATTCTCAGCTATTACCTTGTTCTATTCGATGCTCGGTGGTCTGCGAGCCTCGCTACGCACCGATGTTTTTCAAATGGTGATCTTTCTCGGCACCCTGTTGTTCTTGGTCGCGTTAGTCATCTTCAACAACAACGTTTCCCTAACCGACCTCTGGTTCAAGCCTTTTGTTTTTGATCAACCTGGACCGGTTCTTATGTTGGTTGCGCTGTTACAGATCTGGAGTTATCCAATGCATGATCCGGTGATGATGGATCGCGGATTTCTTGCCGACCGGGAAACAACGCGTAAAAGTTTTTTGCACGCGGCCTGGATCAGCATTATCTGTATTCTTGCCTTCGGCTGCCTCGGGGTGTTGGCTGGTGCACATGCGGTCAAAGGGGCAAGTATGAATGCAACCCTGATGCAGCTGTTAGGAACGGTTCCGATGATGTTTTTCAATGCTGCGCTCGTCATTTCAGCCATGTCGACCCTTGACAGTACCCTGTCGAGTTCTGCCAAATTACTGGCTGTTGATATGAAAATTATGAAGATGAGTATCCGCAATGGTCGCGCCGTAATGGCAGCATTTATGATCCTTGGTCTCATGCTGGTATTCTGGGGAAACAAAGACCTGTTCAGTGCAGTCGCCGTCAGTGGAACAGCCTCCCTGTATCTGGCTCCGGTGATCTTCTTTTCCCTCTGGGGGAAGCGTGAAAATATTCCAGTCTGGAGCTATCTCTTGAGTTTCGTTCTGGCGCTTACCGCCGCAGCGCTTTACTTCACAGAATCCAGCGGCTATAGCCATCTCCTTGGCGATGCCCACAAGTACACCAAACTACTTTACCTGACTATTTCCGTCCTTGGTATCGGTTGTTTAGGTTTCTGGATTGGCGGGAAAACGAACTCTAGCCCCGTTGAAAAATCTCCCGCAGCATGAACAAACAGGTTGGTTGCCTAAATCTTGGTCAACTCTCTGGGCGGATGTTAATTTTTGGTGGCCCCTACAGTAATCTTGCGGCCACGCAGGCCATGCGTCAACGGGCTGAAGAGCTCGATATCCCATCGCATCAAGTCGTCTGTACAGGTGATCTGATCGCCTACTGCGCCGAGCCGCTGGAGACTTTGCAGCTGGTACGCAACTGGGATATTGCAGTAGTGCAGGGCAACTGTGAAGAATCCCTGGGTAAAGATGCCCCCGACTGCGGTTGTGGCTTCGAAGAGGGTACAACCTGTTCTTTACTATCGGTCGGCTGGTATCACTACGCCACGCAAAAGATCGAAGCTGCAGACAGAATTTGGATGCGCAATCTACCGAGATCCCTGTGCTTTGACCTTGCCGGACACAGCATCATGGTAATCCACGGTGGCGTTCGACAGATCAATCGCTTCATCTTCCCTTCGACAGCGGAGGAGAAAAAACGCGCTGAGCTGGATCTGGCCGGCAGTGATATTCTTATCGGTGGACACAGCGGCATCCCCTACGGTCAAAAGATTGATAGTCGCGCCTGGCTTAACGCTGGTGTTATTGGTCTTCCCGCTAACGATGGCACTCAGAACGGTTGGTACCTATTGCTCACCCCAAAGGACGACCATATCCATTGCAGCTGGCAGCAACTGAATTACAACGCCGAACAGTCACATCGGAACATGACGACTGCCGGCCTCTGCGGCGGCTACTCCGAAACTCTGCTCAATGGCCTCTGGCCAAGCATGGATGTTCTCCCCGCAATAGAACAAAGCCAACGTGGACAGCCGCTTGCGTTACCCGCTCTCATTTTTTGATCTGCGAACGGATACCCCTTGTTAGTCTGGAAACATAGAAGAGATCTAAATAGCACCGGAGGAGGATAATTAATGGAACATTTACGGGTTAAAGCCGTGAATTTCAAGACGGACACCTTGTTTGAACTGGTACTCGAACGTGGCACTGTCAAATTTGAGCCCGGCAATTGTGTCGCCATATTCAACCTTGAAGATGAGTCTCGACCCTACAGTATTTCCTCTGGGATGGATGAGGAGGTTTTGCGTTTTTTGATTCGAACTGTCCCCGATGGCGCTGTGAGTCTCTGGTTGGCTGAACGGCAACCCGGCGACAAAGTGCAAGTCAGTGACCCGTTCGGGTGGTTTCGTCCAGGCCAGTCCGGCCCCGATCAGGATTCAGTATTTATTGCTACTGGAACCGGCATCGCCCCGTTCCTCAGCTATATACGCAGTTCACCAGAACGGCTTCCTCTTGCCTGTCTTTATGGGGCAGGTCGGGCGAATGAAACTTTCGCTCTGGACGAACTCCAGGCATGCCCAAATTTTCAACTGGCCATCTCACGAGAAACGGCTGACAGTTGTTTTCATGGTCGCGTTAGCGGGCTATTAGAAACACTCCCGCTGAACCCGGGGATTCATTTCTATCTATGCGGCCTCGATGTCATGATTGATGAAGTCAGCGGTTGGCTAGAACAACATGGTATTGATTACGTACAAATCCACAGGGAGGTGTTCTTCTATGAAGATGAATCAAAATAATAACTGGCTGTTCACCAGCGCGGGTGACAACCGTGGATATATTCAGCCGCAAGTCCTTCATGAGCTCTGGTTTCACACTGGAACTTCGTGCAATCTCCGCTGTCCATTCTGTCTCGAAGGCTCCAAGCCCGGCGATGATCGACTCGGATTTATCACTCTGGAAGAGGCCAGGAGGTTCATTGACGAAGCTGTCGAGATGGGTGTAGATAAGTTTTCCTTCACTGGAGGGGAACCATTCGTGAACCCTGCATTCGTGTCAATTCTGGATTATGCATTAGATTTCAAACCATGTATGGTTCTCACGAATGCAACTGAACCATTGATGAATCAATTTGCTGCAGTCCTACCATTCAAAAAGAAACCAAACCCACTCAGTTTCCGGATCAGTCTGGATCACCCCGATCCGGTAAAGCACAACGAATCGCGCGGCAAAGGGAATTTCAAGAAGGCTCTTGATACCCTGGGACGTCTGCACCGTGAAGGTTTTGGAGTCTCTATCGCCCGACTCATGTTAACGGGCGAAGACAGCTTAGCGGTTGATCAGGCCTACGCACCGTTTTTCAGCGAAGCCGGTGTCCCTGCTGATATTACCATCATCAAGTTCCCGGATTTCCATGTTCCAGGATCGATACCTGAGGTTCCCGAAATTACCGAGGGTTGCATGACAACCTACCAAACAGCACAGCAGCGTGAAGATTACATGTGTAACTTCAGCAAAATGATCGTCAAACAGGATGGTCAATGCGGTGTATACGCTTGCACTCTGGTCGATGATGACAGCGATTACAACCTTGGAAGCACACTGAAGGAGGCCATGTCCGTACGCGTCATGCTTAAGCACCATCGCTGTTATTCTTGTTTCGCCTGTGGTGCCAGCTGTTCAGAAGGGCATTAGAACAAAAACAGAAACCGGGAAAGGGCGGAGCATGTTTGTTTCTTAAAATATGCTCCTGCCCTCTCCTTTGGATGACAGCACCATTCAGGACTGCTGCTCTGCAATATAAGCCAGACATGATTGAGCATCGATCGCAACCACGAGGTCAATCATCATCAAATTGTGTGACAGCTTAAAATTTTCTATTATCTTACCATCCTGACACTGTGTCGCTGTCTCAGGCAACTGCTGCTTATCACGAACTCGTTCAATCATCTCACGGCAGTCTGCAGCGTAACAATAAACATCTTTTTTGAGGGCAACAGCAAAACCTACCTCAAAAACTGTCCCTGAATCTGGTTCAATACCGCGAAAAGGGTTCAGGTTTGCCATAATAATATCCGCAGATTCTAGCAGTTTGATATTCGCATCCCGGATAGCCCTGGCAACCACATGCGGTGGCTCCTGAACAGAAATCGTGTTGTCGAGGGGAAACAGGCCAATAAATCCATACTCATGTGCAAGTTGCTTTAACTTATTTCCCACTTCTATTGCATCAGGTTCAAAAACATCAGGCCCTGCAAAGTAAATTTTCTTCATAAAACTCCTTGTCAATAATGCTGGATCTAGGAAGATAGCTTTTTAAATTCACGTATTAGCCAATATATAACCTGAGTTTACCCCAATAACATCCATAAAAACAGTAAGTTAAGTTTATTTTCTTTTATTTAAAAACCACAAAAAGTAAAAAATAAACTATAAGTATGCTCAGCAAAACGCTCAACGCTCTAACATACTGTTATATTTGATTTATTTCTCGGTTTCAGCTTGACACTGATGACAGAAAAGGTAGAATGCACCTATAAACCTTTTAAAGTAATAATATCGATATAAGCGAAAGGAGTCACTTGTGCAATGTCCTGTCTGTGGAAACTATGAGCATGAAACCATCGCAATGGAAAGCGGCCAATTCAGTGAAAGACTGGTTGAATGCTTGACTTGCAAAAGCAGTTGGTCAATCAACCACGGTCATGCGGAAGTCGTTATCGATACACAACTCTCGTCTTTTCTTCAAGGGCAGTCTGAGTGCGTTGAGGCCGATGATTATAGCTGGGCAAACTGATAAACACTATCTGAACTGAACCTAAAAGGAAGTTTAATTATGGAAGCTCTAAATATTAGAGAAATTGCACCTTGCCGCTGTGGTGGACAAGTTAAAGTTTTTGGACCTTGTGAGTTTGCCCCGCGAAGTCACTGGATCATCTATTGTGACAAAAACTCATGTGAGGAAATGGTTGCCGCAGATAGCCTCGAAGAAGCAATTGAACGCTGGAATCATGCTCTTGAGCCCATTCACTGTTAACCGGTGTGACAATCCGCAAGTAGCAATAGTTGGTCATATTCAAATAACCGATCTTCAGGTCACTTTTATTCGCTGACTCTCAATCATGTTAACAATTGCTATAGAGATATTGACTGGGCGTAAGCTTACATACATTGACAAAAAAAGCAGCCAACCAGCTGCCCTCAAAATAACAGCGGGACGGAAATAAATTCCGTCCCCGCTGTTGTATAGGTTTTGTTGTCTACTCTTTAGTTTTTAACCGATACGGCTTTCCGGCCACCTTGCTTGACAGCAGCTTTGGTCATACCGAACAGGGTCAATACCGCTGGAACCAGTTGAGCAACAATTAACAGCGCACAGAAACCAACAAACAGA
>JASFYS010000030.1:0-11062 GCA_045047095.1 Desulfuromusa sp.
CAAGACCTCGACATACCCTATGTATGCCTTCGTCCTTGAAAAACCACGACCCCTTGTGGGACGAAATTTTTGCTTAGCCATCTCATTCGTTTTTGCGAGTGCATCTATAATAACTAAAATTTCTACTTGATTTTGAGTTTTTGAAATGCTAAACAATAACGGTTTTAATGTTGTCTTCTTGAAAGTGAGCTCCGGCTCGCTTTTTTTATTATCCAGAGGTTACAGTGGCGCAGCTTACAGATCAAATTGAAAAGATCATTCAACCGTTACTGGAAGACCTTGGTTGTGAATTAGTCGACATTGAATATCAGCGTGAGCAACGGGGTTGGGTTCTGAGGTTTTTTTTGGATAAAGATGGTGGTATCAATCTGGATGACTGTGCAAAGGCCAGTCGCGAGATCAGTTCCCTTCTTGATGTTGAGAATGTGATGAACACTGCCTATAATCTTGAAGTGTCCTCTCCGGGGATCGAACGTCCACTTAAGAAAGCCCGTGATTTTAAGCGTTTTTCCGGGAAATTGGCCAAGATTAAAACGCTCGATGCCATCGACCCTGATGCTTCCGGGAAGAATAGAAAAACATTTGTCGGCACATTATCTGGCTTTGAAGAGGACGATGTGCTGTTAAGTTTAAAGCAAGATGCTGCCGCAATTCGAATTTCTTTGCAGCAGATAGATAAAGCAAATTTGCAATTTGAGTTTTGATCCGTTTGTAACGGTTCAATGGATTAGCATGCGTTGACATGGTCTGTCAGCCAAAACACCTTATAAGGGGTATGCAAGATGTTGGGTAACCTCAATCACATCATCGATCAGGTGGTTAAAGACAAAGGGATCGATCGTGACGTGCTGGTAGATGCACTTGAATCTGCAGTTCTGTCTGCAGCCAATAAAAAATTCAGGAATACGCGTGACCTTGAAGCTCATTTCAATGAAGAAATTGGCGAGGTTGAAGTTTTTGAATTTGTTTCTGTTGTGGATGAAGTCGTTGATTCATACAAAGAAATTGACATTCAAGAAGCTCGAGAAATTGATCCGGATGTGGAGCTTAACGATTCCCTCGGGATGATGCTTGAAGCTGGAAATTTCAGCCGTATCGCCGCACAAACTGCCAAACAGGTCATTATCCAAAAGGTGCGCGAAGCTGAACGTGAGGGTGTTTATAATGAATTTAAAGGTCGCGTTGGGGAAATAGTTAATGGGATTGTGCGCCGTTATGAACGTGGCGATTTGATTGTCGATCTGGGTCGAGCAGAAGCACTGTTACCGAATCGGGAGCAAGCTCCACGTGAGAATTATCGTCAATCTGATCGTGTCCGTGCTTATATCTCTGAAGTTAAAATGTCGTCCAAAGGGCCACAGATTATTCTTTCTCGAACCCATCCTGGCTTGCTGATTTCCTTGTTCAAATCAGAAGTCCCCGAAGTTGCTGAAGGGATTGTTGAAATCATGGGCGCGGTACGAGAACCAGGCAGTCGAGCTAAAATTGCTGTGACTTCCCACGACATTGACGTTGATCCGGTTGGAGCCTGTGTCGGTATGCGTGGATCCCGGGTTCAAAATGTCGTTACTGAATTGCGCGGTGAGCGGATTGACATTATCCCGTGGACGCCGGATCCTGCCCGATTTGCTTGCGCTGCTCTCGCTCCTGCAGATGTCTCCAGAGTGTATATTGACGATGATGGACAGTCGATGGAAATTATCGTCCCGGATGATCAATTGTCTCTGGCAATCGGTAAAAAAGGGCAGAACGTACGCCTTGCCGCAAAATTGATCGGTTGGAAAATCGATATCAAGAGTGAAACGCGTGCTCAAGAGGAAGAGCAGGAAGAAAGTAGTCCTGAAGAGGCAGAAGATTCCAGTGTTGTTGATGAAACTTCTACTGATGATAATTTGGATCAGCCGGTCTCAGAAGCTGTTGATGAAATACAAAAAGATGGCGTTGAAGACACGACGTCTGACAAAACTGACGATTGATATTTTGCATAAATGGTGACTGTTGCTGAAAAAGGACCGCAGCGAACTTGCATCGCTTGCCGCCGGACACAAGATAAAAAACAACTGGTACGTTATGTTGTTGCTCCTGATGGAATGGTTCTGGTTGATTATCGTCAACGTTTACCTGGTCGTGGTGTCTATACTTGTATTTCCGCAGAATGCCTGCTTGCAGCGGTTAAAAAAAATGCTTTTCAACGGGGCTTTAAAAGGCAGTGCCGCGAAGTTGATGCGACGGAATTAATGCAGCAACTGACCATAGCTATAGAACAGAAAATTACAAGCTTGATTGGGATGTCCCGGAAGTCGAGACAGTTTATTGCCGGTAGTAACGCTGTTGTCGATGCGCTTAAAAAAGGGGCATCTCTAGCCTTGATTGTCATGGCTAAAGATATTTCAGATTCCATTAGACGTAAAATTGAATTGCTGGCTTTAAAGAAGAATATTTATACTGTCCAACTATACGATAAACATCAAATTGGGCAAATGCTTGGTAAAGAAGAACGAAGTGTTATGGCGGTTCAGACAGGATTGTTAGCTGATTCGCTGTTGAACGAATTGCACATGTACAGGCAACTGGTAAGGGAGAATTGATGGGCAAGGTAAGAGTATACGAACTCGCAAAGAACATGGGTCTCGAGAATAAAGATTTGCTGGTAAAACTAGCTGAAGCAGGAATCGAGGTGTCGTCCCATGCAAGTTCTCTGGCTGAGGAAGATCTGCGGACATTTGAAGATTTCATCAACCCACCGGTACAAAAAATTGAAGAAGCACGGATAAAGCCGGGAATCATAAGGCGTCGACGGACAGTAGTCCGTAAGCCCGTTGAAGAAATGCCGGTAACAGAGGAAACTGCAGCCTCTGAACCTTCTGTAGTAGAGGAAAAGAGCGCTGAAGCAACTGAGGAGCCAGCCATCGAGGGCAAACCTGCACCCGCTGAAGATGCTGTTGTTGAGTTGAAGGCAGAAGTCTCAGAAGATATCACTCCTGCTCAATCTGCCGACGATGAAAAAGGCACTGAGGATGTTGTTGATAAGGTGCCAAAAACTACGGAGGAAGAAACCGCTGTAATAGAACCTGATTCAGTAGAAAAAACCAAACAGGTTAAGAGACCCGTTGTTGAGAAGGTCACCGGTGATCATGCCAAGATTCTTGGTCGGGTGGAATTACCTAAGCCTGCTCCTGCAGGTCAACGCAGATCCAGAACAGGTGGCCGCCCAGCACCACAGAACAGAAAACCTGCTCGGCCTGGTGCTCGGCCTGGTGCGACTGCCGGTATTCGCCCTGCTGCGGCCCCGAGTCGGGGAAATAAACGGGTTGATCCTGCTCCTCTAGCTCCTCTGGAACAACCTCTTCCTGAAAAGGAAGGTCGAAATAAAAAACGTAATAAAGGTCGTCGTAATGAAGCTACGGAGGGCAAGGATGGTCGTGTTTCGCGCCGTGGTCGCCGGGTAGAAGTCTTTGAGCCTGGTCGGTCTGGTCAGAAGAAGAAACGTGGTGGAAAGCATACCAAGCAGAGCAAACAGACAGAAGTTACTTTCAGTAAAGCCATAAAAAGAATTGTCAGGATTAGTGATTCAATTACTGTTGGTGAGTTGGCTAAAAGGATGGGAGTCAAAGCTAATGCACTGATTGCTGAACTGATGCGTCAAGGGTCAATGGTCACAATTAATCATCCTCTTGATTTTGAGTCGGCAGCAATTTTAGCTTCTGAGTTTAATCATGAAGTCGAAAATGTCGCTTTCGATGAAGAGACGATCCTGGAAGTTGAACCCACTAATGACACTGAGGATAAGGTTGAAGATCTTGAGCCTCGACCGCCAGTCGTTACGATCATGGGGCATGTTGATCACGGTAAAACCAGTTTGCTTGATGCAATTCGAGAAGCCAATGTCACTGAGGGTGAAGCTGGGGGTATTACTCAGCATATCGGCGCCTATGATGTTGATCTTGACGGCAAAAAGGTCACATTCCTGGATACTCCTGGACACGAAGCATTTACCGCAATGCGTGCTCGCGGGGCTGGGGTCACTGATATTGTTGTTCTTGTTGTTGCTGCAGATGATGGGGTTATGCCACAGACAAAAGAGGCAATTAATCACTCAAAAGCCGCCGGCGTCCCCCTCATTATTGCTGTGAATAAAATTGATAAACCCGATGCAAATCCAGAGAGGGTTAAGCAGGAATTGACAGAATATGAACTTGTCCCTGAAGAGTGGGGTGGTGATACAATTTTTGTCGAAGTTTCGGCTAAACAACGGACGAATCTTGATACTTTGCTGGAGATGATTTTACTCCAGGCAGAAGTTCTTGAATTGAAAGCGAATCCAAATAAACGTGCAAAAGGTTCGATTGTTGAAGCACGTCTTGACAAGGGACGTGGTTCCATTGCAACCGTTCTGGTTCAGGATGGAACCTTGAAAATTGGTGATGCTATTGTCGCCGGCCTGCACTACGGTCGAGTCCGCTCTATGAGTACCGCAACGGGTGTTCAGGTTAAAGAGGCTGGTCCATCTTTCCCGGTTGAAGTGACTGGGTTGGGTGGCGTTCCGAATGCCGGTGATGTCTTTCATGCGGTAGAGAATGAAAAAGCTGCAAAAGATGTTTCCCAACATCGCCGGTCAAGGCAACGCGAACTTGATCTGTCTAAGAGCAGTAAGGTTTCACTCGAACAGCTATTCGAAAAAATGCAGGAAGGTGTTGTCGAAGAACTGTCAGTGATTGTTAAGGCAGACGTTCAAGGTTCTCTGGAGGCGGTTCGTGATGCTTTGGAAAAACTTTCAACAGATGCTTGCCGCTTGAATGTTATTCATACCGGGGTTGGTGGCATTTCTGAAAGTGATATCACTCTGGCCACGGCGTCAAACGCTATTGTCCTTGGTTTCAATGTCCGACCGGAAACTAAAGCTAAGACGTTGGCTGATGCGGAAAAAGTGGACATTCGTTTGTATTCAGTCATCTATGATGCTGTTAACGATATCCGCGATGCGATGGAAGGCTTATTAGCTCCGACACTCAAAGAAAACGAGTTAGGTCGAGTTGAAGTTCGTGACACCTTCCATGTTTCGCGAGTTGGCACGATTGCCGGTTGTTTCGTCGTGGACGGTAAAATTGTTCGCAATGCCCAAACGCGATTGGTGCGCGATAATGTGGTTGTCTGGCAAGGCAAATTGAGTTCATTGAAACGCTTCAAAGATGATGTCAAAGAGGTCGGTAATGGATATGAGTGTGGTATTGGTCTTGAAAAATACAACGATATAAAAGTTGGTGATATTATTGAGGTATTTGAGATCGAGGAGGTTAAAACTTCTCTTTAATTGATGAATTTGGTGGACAATAATGGTCGTTGGTGTCATCCGTATTGATTTGCGGCTATTTGAAATTCATTCTTTGAAACAGAAACGTTCTCAGGTTAGCCGCCTGTTGAATCGGTTACGTTCAAAATTTCCGGTGTCAGTTGCAGAAATTGGCTGTTTAGATCTTTTGCAACGAACTGTTTTGGGTGGCAGTATGACAGCAGGAACTGAAACGATAGTTCAGTCGGTTTTCACCAACCTGGAGGATGAATTATATTCATCTGGCATGGTTGAAATTATCAATTTGGCTATTGAGTATTTACATTATGGAGAAGATGTCCGTTGAGTAGCTATCGTCCTGAACGCGTAGGTGAGCAAATCCATAAAGAAACGACCCGTTTGTTAATGTACAACATTAAGGATCCACGTGTCGCGTCAGTAACTCTTACTGGAGTTCAAATGTCCCGCGACATCAGTTCTGCTAAAATCTATTTTACCGTCAATGGTGATTCTGCGGAGCGGAAAAATGCTGAAAAAGGGCTGAAAAGCGCGGCTCCTTATATTCGTCGAGAATTAGGGAAGATTATGCAGCTTCGTTTTGTCCCCAGTATTTACTTTAAATTTGATGAATCTATTGACTATGGTCAGAAGATTGATGCTTTGCTGCACCAGGTGCAGGATGATTTAAATGATAGTTCAGTCGATAGTTGAAAAAATAAATAATAACCAACGCTTTTTAGTCGTTGCACATGAAAACCCGGATGGTGATGCTATTGGCTCAACTCTTGGGCTGGCTCTGGCTTTACGTGATATGGGTAAAGATGTTGTTGCCTACAATGTCGATGGTGTTCCTGAAATTATGCGGTTTCTGCCCGAATCTGATTTTATTCGCGACAGCCTCCCTGATGCTGTAGATTTTGATGTCGCTTTTGTTCTTGATGCGGGAGACGTTGAACGCACGGCATTGCCAGTCAAAGATCTGTGCCAAACAATGATTAATATTGATCATCACCCATACTCAAACTTTGGTGATCTTTGTTATCTTGATACGACTGCCTGTGCAACGGCTGTCTTGATTTATCGTCTGCTGAAGGAATGTCAGTATCAGCCCAGCCTGGATGTTGCCAAGGCTCTCTACCTTGGGATATTATCTGACACCGGATCATTCCGCTATTCTAGTGCAAATCAAGAATCTTTTGTTGTTGCTGGAGAGTTGGTCGGGTTGGGCGTAGACCCCTGGGAAATTTCCAGCAGTCTCTATGAAAGTAACGTTCCTGAACGGATGCTGTTGCTTGGGTTGGTCCTGCCAACTTTAAAAATCTCTGCCTCAGGCCAGTATGCTTCTATCGTCATGACGCTGGATGCGCTAAATAAGTCGGGTGCTTCTGAGGAGCACGCTGATGGCTTTGTAAATTATCCTCGCTCTATTCGAGGAGTTGAAGTTGCCCTGTTTTTTAACCAAATAAATGAAAACCTCTATAAAATCAGTTTTCGTTCACGGGGCAGAATTGATGTTGGAACTCTGGCCCATGAACTTGGTGGAGGTGGGCATCATAACGCTGCTGGTGCTAAACTCAGCGGAACTCTTGATGCCGTAAAAAAGACAGTCTTCTTGCTGCTTGACCAACTTCTCAGCTAATATTTTGCACGGACTTCTCCTTATTGATAAATCTGCGGGCATGACATCGCATGATGTTGTTCGGCAGGTCAGACGCCTTTATCGAACCCGCAAGGTTGGCCATGCCGGCACGCTTGACCCTCTTGCAACAGGAGTGTTGCCTGTTGCAATTGGAGATGGAACAAAAATTCTACAGTTTCTCCTTGCTGAAGATAAATCCTACCGGGCAACATTCAAATTCGGGATAACTACAGATACCCTTGATGCTGATGGCCAGATGCTTCTGGAACGTCCAGTCCCAGAGTTTTCTGCAGCGGACCTGGAAAATATCTGCGCTGAATTTCGTGGTAACATAGAACAGTTGCCACCGATGTTTTCAGCATTGAAGAAAGATGGCGTCCCCCTGTATAAGTTGGCACGGCAGGGCAAAACGGTTGAACGTGAACTGCGACAGGTCATCATCAGCCGCCTCGAAGTAATCAATTTTGATTCGCAGACAGCTACCATTGAAGTTGATTGTTCCAAAGGGACTTATATCCGCACCCTTATTAGCGATATTGGTGAACGGATGGGGTGTGGAGCACATCTGATAGCACTACGTCGCTTATCTAGTGGCTATTTCTCAATCAATGAATGTCAAACGTTGGATGAAATCAAACAGTTGGAAGACCCTGTTTCTGTTTTACTGACTCTGGATGATGCTTTACGTAACTGTTCCGCTGTGCAATTGAACGAGGCTGCCACAGCAGCTCTGGAATTTGGAATTCCGCCGCAGTTAAGTCAAATCCAAGTTTCGGAAAATATTAATAGCGGGGATTTGATTCGTTTACAGGTGGATTCTAAGTTGGCGGCAATAGCACGTTATGTACCGCTTCGTACTAAAGAAAAACGTGGTGACTTTGAATTGATCCGGGTTTTTGTAAGTCGCTAAAAATATTTGGTTCCGAAAAAAATGAATCAGTTAACCAAATTATAAAAAGGCAATTTAATCTTTACAGGTGAACTTGAACTGTGGTAGATATCGCAGCCTGTAGATAACGCTTAAAACAGCCACGCCACTGGCTTTATTGAACTAAAAAAGGAGAACTATCGTGCTTGGCACAGAACGCAAACAGGAAATCATTAATGAGTATAAGCGTCATGAAGGTGACACCGGTTCCCCGGAAGTGCAGGTTGCACTTTTGACTGAACGGATTACTTATCTGACAGATCATTTCAAAACCCACAAAAAAGATCATCACTCGCGAAGAGGCTTACTGAAGATGGTTGGCCAGCGACGTCGATTGCTTGATTATCTGATTAAGCAGGACGTAGGGCGCTACAAAGTCATCATTAAAGCTCTCGGTCTTCGCCGTTAAAAAGAGCAGCATGTCCTAGCGGACATGCTGCTTTTATGTTTTTAACACTTGGCTGTGGAGGCTGTCCGGAGAGAATCTCTGACAATTCAGGCAGAGCTTGTCTCAGGCCAACCTCCTATAGCTTTTATCCAAGCAAAGGCTTCATATGGATGGAGTCAAATCTAAAGGAGTAATACATGGCCTATAATAAGGTTGAAGTAGAATTCAATGGTCAACCCCTGACTATTGAAACTGGTAAAGTTGCCCGTCAGGCTGATGGTGCAGTTATTGTAACCTACGGCGAGACCAAGGTGCTTTGTACTGTGGTTTCTTCCAGAAAAATGCGCGAAGGTCAGGATTTCTTTCCTTTGACCGTCAATTACGCTGAAAAATTTTATTCAGCAGGTAAAATCCCTGGTTCTTTCTTCCGCCGTGAGCGTGGTACCACTGAACGAGAAACCTTGATCTGTCGTCTTATTGATCGTCCCATGCGCCCCCTATTTCCTAAAGGTTATATGTTTGAGACCCAGATCATGCCGTCGGTTATTTCTGCTGATCTGATCAATGATCCTGATACCCTGGCGATGGTTGCTGCTTCAGCGTCTGTGGCCGTGTCAGACATTCCTTTTGAGGGTCCAATTGCAGCTGTACGGGTTGGTCGTGTTGCTGGTGAACTGGTTGCTAACCCAACAAATGAGCAGATTGAACAAAGTGATTTAGAGATTATCATCTCTGGTTCAAAAGATGCCGTGATGATGGTTGAGGGCGAATCTGAATTCTTCAGTGAAGATGAGATGCTCGAAGCTATTTTCTTCGGTCATGCTGCTCTGCAACCATTGATTGCTGTACAGGAAGAATTGGCAAAATTGGTTGGTATTGAAAAGCGTCCGTTTGAGGTCGCTGTTGCTGACGAAGCGCTGGTTGCTAAAGTCACAGAACTGGCTGAGCCAAAAGTTGCTCTAGCCGTAAAGATTCGGAGTAAACAAGAACGCTATGCTGCTTTAGCTGACAATCGTACTGAAGTCAAAGAACAGTTAGCTGAAGAATTTGAGGGACGCGAGGGTGAAATCTCCGCCGCCCTTGGAGCTATAGAAAAAAGAGTTGTTCGGCAGATGGTGACCAAAGGACGGATTCGGATTGATGGCCGTGATATGACCACTATCCGTCCTATCAGCTGTGAAGTCGGTGTGCTCCCTCGTGCTCATGGGAGTGCCCTGTTTACCCGGGGTGAAACCCAAGCTCTGGTTGCTGCTACTTTGGGTACCGGGACTGATGAACAGCGTATGGATAATATCCAGGGAATGGAGTTTAAGAAATTTATGCTCCATTATAATTTCCCTCCATTCTGTGTTGGTGAAACCAGTATGCGCCTGTTCCCCGGACGCCGGGAAATTGGTCACGGAATGCTTGCTGAACGAAGTGCTGCACAAATTTTACCGAAACATGAAGATTTTCCTTATACCATCCGGGTCGTCTCTGACGTGCTTGAATCAAATGGCTCTTCATCAATGGCGTCGGTCTGTGGTGCTTCTCTGTCGCTGATGGATGCTGGTGTGCCAGTCTCTGAAGCTATTTCCGGGATCGCTATGGGTTTGATTAAAGAGGGTGATGACGTTGCAATCTTGTCTGATATCCTTGGAGATGAGGATCATCTTGGCGATATGGACTTTAAAGTCACTGGTTCTGCCAAGGGGATCACTGCCCTGCAGATGGATATCAAAATTACTGGTGTGACCAAAGAAATTATGCAGCAAGCTTTGGAGCAGGCTCGTGAAGGTCGAATTCACATTCTTGGTGAAATGGCTAAAGCGCTTGATGCTCCACGCGCAGAACTGTCCAAATATGCACCGCAGATCACCAGTATCAAGGTTAAATCTGATCAGGTTCGAACCGTTATTGGTTCTGGTGGTAAGAACATCCGAGGTATCATTGAAGCGACAGGTTGTGCCATTGATATAGAGGATGATGGCACGATCAAAATTGCGTCTTCCGATGGCGCGGCGGCAAAACAGGCCATCCAGATGATTCGTGATCTCACCCAGTCTGCAGAAGTTGACAAGCTTTATATGGGAAAAGTTAAAAAGATTATGGAGTTTGGTGCTTTTGTTGAAATCTTTCCGGGAACCGATGGTTTGGTTCACGTTTCTGAACTGGCAAAAGAGCGGGTTCGTAATGTGACTGATGTCCTCAATGAGGGGGACGAGGTGCTGGTTAAATGCATCGGCGTTGATCGTCAAGGGAAGATCAAACTTTCCCGTAAAGCAGCTTTGGGCATGGAATTACCTGAAGAGGGTTAATTCTTAGTTTAATTTCTTAAAATAGCACGATATAATGGCCGGTGGAGATCTTCAATTCTCCACCGGCCTTTTTTGATGGAGCACACAAGATGAAAAAACCACAAGTCTTAGTAAAAAAACTACATCCTGCCGCAGTCATTCCTAAATATATGACCGAGTTAGCTGCCGGAATGGATATTTGCGCATTACTTGATAACGCGTTGCATCTTGAACCCGGCGAGCGTTCTCTGGTGCCAACGGGACTGTCTTTCGCAATACCGACAGGATATGAACTACAGGTTCGACCTCGCTCCGGGTTAGCGATCAAGCATGGTATTGCTCTGGTAAATTCTCCAGGGACTATTGATGCTGACTATCGTGGTGAAGTTCGCATTATCCTGATTAATCATGGTCTGGAGAGCTTCACCATCAATTCCGGTGATCGAATTGCCCAGCTTATAGTCGCACCAGTCTGTCAGGCAGATTTGATTGAGGTTTCTGAGCTTTCTGAGACAAGACGTGGGGCAGGGGGGTTTGGTCA
>JASFYS010000031.1:0-4026 GCA_045047095.1 Desulfuromusa sp.
GCGGTGCTGTAAATAGTCTTCTGTTTCGAGGAGGATAACGACATTATTGTTAATCGGCCCGCCGATAGAATGGGAGAGGGCTGCTTTGAAATCTCCATTTTTCAACAATTGGTGATTTTCAACGATCTGGATCATTCCGGTGGCTCCAAGGGGGTGTCCACGTCCTTTAAGCCCACCAGTTAAATTGGTTGGAAAACGGCCACTTGGCCCGGTAAGAGTGTCATCAAGCAAAGCGTTGAGCAAGTTTTCACGTGGCACAACTCCCAGGTCAGCCAGGTTGATTGGTCCAAAGCCATTGAAGGGGTCATGCATATTGATATGAATTAAACCTTCGAGAGCTGCAAGATTTTTTAGCCCGGCCATGCTGAGAACCTGAGTCAGGGCAATGACTGTGGCAGGGAAACTGGTCAGGGTTAAGCGGTCGGCAATTGTTGGAATATCAGTTCCTGATCCAACCCCGGAGACCCGGATATCGCTTTGATCGGATGAAAGAAGGCAGGCAGCAACACCATCTGACATGGGGCAAAAATCGTAATAATAAAGTGGATCATAATAAAGATAGTTTTTGCCGGTCTTGATATCTGCAAAATACTTTTTAACGGGCAGCGGATAATTGAGGTGTGCCTGCGGGTTCTGGGCTGAAAATCGATGTGCTCGTTCAGTTAATCGAGCAGAATAGGCTATCCAGTCCTCTTTGCTGAGTTGAAATTCCTCCATCAGAGCTTGAGCGACAAAAGCGCCACATGCAGGCATGGTCAAACCATACTCGGCTTCTTCTCTGTCAATAACACCCGCGACTATTTTAGTTGCTTCGGTTGTCGACACATCACTCATTTTCTGGATCCCAATAGCCAGAACATGGTCGTGTTGCCCTGACGCAACTTCCAGGTAGGCAGCTTCAAATGCGCTGGCTCCGGAAGATGACGCTGTATCTACCAGAAGTGATTTTGCCCCGCTGATTCCGAGACGTCCACTGATCTTTGCCGCAATATTATCAATACCTGAAAAGGCAAAAGGGTTTTGACTGCCGACAATGACACAACCGATTTTATCTTTACGAATTGATCCTCTCTCCAATAATGGTTGTATCGCATCAACCAATTCAAAAAAATTCATTTTTGGTCGTTGTTTACCATTATATTTACCAACTGGCAGCATGAAGGAATCACTGAGATAGACTGGCCGAGGACGAAAAGTCATGCGGGTTATCCTCCTGTAATTTTAGGTTCTTACCGAGTATATCAGGAAAAGGTGATGGCGTCGCAAAAAGTCCGCCCCACGGCGTTGCAGCGGCTTTTCAAGACCTCGACATGCCCTATGTATGCCTTCGTCCTTGAAAAACCACGACGCCTTGTGGGACGAAATTTTTGCTGAGCCATCTCATTCGTTTTTGCGAGTGCATCAAAGGTGAGTTGAAAAGAGCAGCAGGCGGAAATTTTGATAAGGGGGGGCAGTGACTGCAAGTTTTAACGGCTTTGGATAAAAAAAGCCCCAAAGACCTGGAGGGGGGGTAGGTCTTCGGGGCACGAAGCTTCCAAGGAAGCTTCTGATTAAGAATATACCTGTTTCAGGGTTAAAAGTGAACCCGAAAAAGAATAAAAAATATTTAATTTTAGCGCTGTTGCTTCCCGATCAAGGTTTCTTCTGGTCAATGTCGGACTTAAGTTTTCGGATTATTTTGCAGGAGCGGGAAAATAACCGTAAATTGACTTCCTTGTCCAGGGGTTGAATTTACTTTTACCACGCCACGATGAGCTTCCACAATCCATTTGACAATTGCCAGACCCAACCCAGATCCGCCATCATTGCGGTTTCCCGTTTTGTTGACCCGATAAAAACGATCAAAAATTGCTTCTAAATGTTCACTGTCCATGCCGATGCCAGTATCGGTGATCGTTGTTACGACATTCTTTTCATCCAATCTCAATGCGATGGTGACGGTTCCATCTTCAGGCGTATACTTAATTGCATTTGTTAAAAGATTTAAAAAAACCTGCCGTAAGCGCAAGCTATCTGCTTGAAGACGAATTTGCTCCTGCGGGCAGTATAATTCTACTTTGATGTTTTTGGCTGTAGCCAGCAGTTGCGCTTGATGGTGGAGTTCCACAACCAATTCATTAAGTTGCAAGGGTTCCATCTTTAACGGAATTTCCCCTAGGTCGCCTTTAGACAGCAACAGGAGATCTTCAATCAGGTAGCTCATGCGACTGATTTCTTCGAGATTTGACTCAAGTACTTCACGCAGGAGGTTTGGATCCTTGCCATTTCTAAGTGCAAGCTCCGTCTCACCTCGCAGAATTGTCAGTGGCGTCCGTAATTCATGGGTGACATCAGCGGTAAATTGTCGAGCACGACGGAGGTTATTAACTCTGCGCATCATCATATCATTGTAACTGCAGGCCAATGCTTGGACTTCCGGCTCAGCAGACGCTGCGACTTCAAATGTTGATGGACTCATCTCTGTGTTGGTCTGATCCATAAGCAGGGTCAGGCGTCGGATTGCTGCGGTATTTCGACTTTTCAGTTTGCGCTGTAATGCCGCAAAACAGGTTAGAACGAAAATGCCCCCGAGGAAGAGTAGCAAGGCTGATATGTTGGATTGCTTTTTCAACGCAGTCAGATTGCTACTGACAACCAGAAAAAGAGGGGGGTGGCCGTTTTGGATGATTGGGGCGGTTATGGATCGCAGATATCCCTGAGAACTTGTCGTGGTTCTCAGAATAGCCGAATCTGTTGAATCAATGTTTTTATGTAGAGACATCCGGCTATCAGGGTTAAATTCTTCCGAAAAGCAGAGCAGCTCTCCTTGCGGAGAATAAACTGATATGCCTGAAGCGACAGCTGATAATGTCGAAAGCTCAGTTAGATTTTCACATAAAAACTGCTGCGCTGAAAGGTCACCGGAGATTCTATCGTAAAAAAAATCTATATTCTGGGCTGTTGACAGCAGTTGGCTATCAATTTGAGCAAGGAATTGCTGCTGCTGAGTTGTATGCCAAAAAAAACCGCCTCCACTCAAAACCAAAGCTAGAAAAAGCAGGTTCCAGGAGGGGAGGCGATTTTTCAGATGGGTTTTACGAGGCAATTAATCGGACTCCTTCAGGACATAGCCAACGCCACGAACGGTATGGATCAATTTTTTATCAAAATCGCGATCAATTTTCTTCCGCAGGTAATTGACATAAACATCAATGATGTTAGTGAATGAGTCGAAAGTATAATCCCAGACATGTTCAGCGATCATGGTTCTGGTGAGAACCTGATTCGGACTGCGCATGAAATATTCTAGAAGCGCATATTCTTTTGATGTCAGGTCAATTTCTTTGTTGTCACGCCAGACCTTATGTCCTACCGGATCCAGACGCAGGTCAGCAAAATAAAGTTCCGCCCCGCGATCTTGAGATCCGCGGCGGATCAGAGCTCTTACCCGGGCAATTAATTCAGCAAAGGCAAACGGTTTGGTGAGATAGTCATCGCTACCAATATCGAGACCGGAAACAATATCTTCAACCGTGTCTTTTGCAGTCAGGCACAATATTGGGGTTGAAATGCTCTTCTCACGCAGTTCCTTGATGGCGCTTAAGCCATCTTTTTTGGGGAGCATCACATCCATAAGAATCAGGTCGTAGGCGGAATTTTCCGCCATCTGCACACCATCTTCACCGTCGTAGGCAACATCAACCGTAAACTCTTCTTCTTCCAGACCCCGTTTAATGAAACTGGCAACCTTTTTTTCGTCTTCAACAACCAAGATGCGCATTGTGTGTCTCCTTTGTTCTTTCGTTGTCAGACTTTATTTTATCTGACTTTGATAGGAAATTAATTTAAAAACTCGTCAGTTTTACATTTAATCTACTGCCAAGGCAGTCATATATATAAGCTAAGGAACTGTAAATTAATAAACCTTATATCAAGCGTAACTTGTATTTTTTTTTTGAATTAATTTTGCCTGTGGTAGGAGTCGGCTTTCTAGCCGCGAAGATTTCCCCACAACCCATTCGCAGCCAGGAGGCAGCTCCTACAAAA
>JASFYS010000032.1:0-21851 GCA_045047095.1 Desulfuromusa sp.
AACAAATAGGGACACTCCCCATATTAATCAGATTTTAGTAGTTTGAAACAAATAGGAAAGAAATAGGGGTGCTCCCGAATGGCTTTAAGAGATTTTCCCAGCAAAACCGGGATTGTCCCCGCATGGGGGCTGTCCCAAGCCTTTGCGATGTGAACCTCTACCGTTCCTTAACTCGTAGATTTCTTGGGATAGCTCCCACCGACAGAGTGATTGAATGAGCTGTCGAATAAAGGGGCATTGATGTTTTTATTTAAGATCTTCGTTAGCCCGATGAAAATAGTTCTTATGCTTTCATCTAATGATGACCTTAAAGCTACACAATTTAACCTATCAAAAGTGTATACAGTATTCACAAAAAAGCTGAGAAGAACTGTAAGAATTGAATATTAATATTTGATAAAATCATCTAAAATCAAATAGTTACGACCCTTTCCTCTTTTATCCATAAAAAACCTCATAATAAAATTCTTGACAAGAAAGAGCCGTTCCGCTAGAAGATACGTGGTTTGCCTAAGCTGTTAGAGAAATATGGGCATACACATCTTAAACGTGCACAGGAGTGTCGCCTTGAAGATACTTCGGAATGCACGAAACTCCTCCATGGAGGCATAGTTATTATGACCGAAAGCTATATTGTTGAATATATGTATGTGTGGGTTCTTTTGGCCATGGGAATCATCTGTGGTGTCGCGCCCTTGTTGATTTCCGTGTTTTTTGCGCCCCGCCATCTGTACGGCAAGACTCGGGAAACATATGAGTGTGGGATGGATCCCTATGGGACGGCATGGAATATTCGCTTTGATGTTGCTTACTATCTCTATGCACTTATTTTTCTGGCTTTCGATGTTGATGTTCTGTATCTGTTTCCTGTTGCCACTGCCTTTGACAAGGTTTCAGCCGCACGGGGAATTTCTGAAATAGTGATTTTTGTTGGTATTCTATCTCTGGCGATTGTTTATGCCTGGGTTAAGGGAGTATTTACGTGGCCGAACAGAAGAAAAGCCTACTAAACGTCCACTCCTATACAAAGGAGTGTATAGAGCGCTATGACGGTGGCTCTGTGCAGCACACCAAGGTTTCAGATGCTCCACCTCTGATCCAGATGAAGTTGTCTGATGCAATCTTTAATTTGTGTCGAGCTAACTCTCTCTGGCCCCTCACCTTTGGCCTCTCATGCTGCGCTATTGAGATGATGTGCTGTGGTATGGCTCGTTTCGACATGGCTCGCTATGGTGCTGAGGTTTTCCGGCCTTCTCCGCGGCAATCTGACTTGATGATTGTTGCTGGTACGGTCAATCGTAAAATGGCTCCTGCTCTTGTAACCCTGTATGAGCAGATGCCAGCACCTCGCTACGTTATTGCTATGGGTAACTGCGCGATGGCTGGCGGCCCCTTTGCGGTTGAAGCAAACTATAATGTTGTCCTCGGTGTTGATAAGCTGATCCCGGTTGATGTTTACGTTCCTGGTTGTCCACCCCGTCCCGAAGCCCTGATTGAAGGTATCCTGCAACTACAGGAAAAAATTACCGGCAAGCGTTTCCCGTTCCCGCAGAACAAAATGCCGGAGGGAGCGTAGAGCGATGGATATTAATAAAGTAAAAAAACAGTGGCAGAATCTGTCAACGGCTATTGAAGATATTGATTATGCTGTCAGCGGCCATGACTATAATATCTCTCTTGAGCGTGACAAGGTTCGTGACTTTGCGGCGATGATGCTTGAGGAAGGGTTTTATCTGGTTGACTTGATGGCGGTGCATGTGACTCCGGCTATCGAAGTGGTTTACCAGTTTGCCCATCACGAAACCCGTTGCCGGGTGCTGGCACGTGCTTTTGTTGACGATAAGAGTGAAATTTCAACCATCTCTGATATTTATCAGGGAGCCAATTGGCATGAGCGTGAAACCCGTGATTTTCACGGTGTGGTGTTTATTGATCATCCTTATCTTCACCCGCTGATTCTGGCCGAAGAGGATGTCGATCTGAAACCGCTGTTGAAAAAAGAAGAAGCGCTTAAAGATGTTGATGCTGTCAGGCGTAAACCGCCTGAGCCAAAACCTAAGGTCAAGCCTGAGGTGAAGCCCGAAGCCAAACCTGAAGCCGCCAAGAGTCAGGAGCAAAGCTGATGGCTATGGATATAGAAATACTGGAAGATCCTAAACATCACCGGTATGTTTTGAATATGGGGCCACAGCATCCAAGTACCCATGGGGTGTTGCGGGTGTTGCTGGAGCTTGAAGGTGAGTACGCGATGGAACTGTTGCCCGTATTGGGTTACGGTCATCGTTGTCATGAGAAAATTGCTGAATTCAAGCCAGCCAAGTCATTTATGCCTAACACGGCACGGATGGATTATCTGGGTGCCTTGATTTATAATCACGGATTTGCGCAACTGCTTGAGAAAGCGACTGGAGTCGAAGTTCCTGAACGGGTTGAGTATATCCGCGTTATTACCTCAGAACTCAACCGGATTCAAAGCCATCTGCTCTGGTACGGTGCTTACCTTCTTGACTTGGGTGCATTTACCCCAATTATGTATGCCTTTGATGATCGCGAGCATATTCTTGATATCCTCGAGGATGTTACTGGTTCTCGGCTGACTTATTGTTACTCCCGGGTTGGCGGGGTGAGCAAAGATATCGATGCTAAATTTGTGACCAGCACCAGAGCTTTTGTCAAGCGTTTGCGGAGTCGCTTCCCAATGTACGAAGATCTGGTGAATGGCAACGTCATTCTGCAAAAACGTTTAATTGATGTTGGTCATCTCACTCCACAAACCTGTACCCGTTATGGTATTACCGGCCCTCTTTTGCGTGGTACCGGTGTTGCTTACGATATTCGCCGTGCAGAGCCTTATTCGATCTACTCAAAGTTTGACTTTGAGATTCCAACGGAAACCAAAGGCGATTGCATGGCCTCCTTCATGGTTCGTTTCCGTGAGTTGGAGCAGAGCTTGAGGATTATTGAGCAGGCGTTGGATGGTTTGCCAGAAGGACCAGTCATGGCAGCCAAGGTTCCCAAAAAGCTAAAAATTCCTGCTGGTGATTATAACAGCTCGGTTGAGACTTCACGTGGTGAGCTTTCATATTATCTTGTTTCTGATGGATCAGATGTCCCGTATCGTCTCAAAGTGAGAACGCCATCATATTCCAATCTGAGTGTTGTTCCTGAAATGTGTCAGGGAATGCTGCTTTCAGATGTGGTATCGGCCATGGGTGCTCTTGATCTGGTTATCCCCGAGATTGACAGGTAGGGTATATGGAAATTTTTTACAGTATTCTTCCGGAGCTGATTCGGATGGTTGTTTGTGCCGTGTGTGGAGCCGTGATTGTATTTGGTAATGCACTGGTGATGGGTTATGCCGAGCGGAAGTTGGCGGGTCACATTATGCTTCGTCCCGGCCCGATGGAGGTTGGTCCGCATGGTATTTACCAGTTGGTGATCGACGGTCTGAAGTTGATGGGCAAGCAACTGGTGATTCCGAAAAATGCAGATAAGCCACTGTTTATGCTGGCTCCGATACTTGCCTTTGCTCCGGTTTTTGTCCCCCTCCTGGTGATACCATTCAGTGACAAAATTCAGGGTTTTGATCTCGATATCGGGCTGTTGGTCATTCTGGCGCTTGCCTCCATAAATCTATTGGCAGTTTTGATTGGTGGTTGGTCATCAAATAATAAGTACTCACTGTTTGGTGCTTTCCGAGCTGTCTCCCAGAATGTTGCCTATGAAATTCCGATGCTGCTCTCATTGCTGTCGATTATCTTCATGACGAATACTTTCAGTTTGAAGGGGGTTGTCGCGGCACAGAGCCCCGTCTGGTTTATTGTCATTCAGCCTTTAGCTTTCTTGATTTATCTGGTTGCTATTGTTGCTGAAACCAACCGGGCACCGTTTGACTTGCCTGAGGCTGAGAGTGAGCTGACTGCTGGTTTCCATACTGAATATAGCGGTATGAGCTTCAGTCTGTTTGTGTTGGGCGAATATGCCAACATGTTTATTGTCAGCAGTGTTGCCACGGTATTTTTCCTTGGTGGAAGCTCGGGGATTCCATTGCCATACTTTGAATACACCGGGGTTGTCTGGTTTTTGTTAAAGGTTTATTCGCTGATGTTCTTCCTGGTCTGGATTCGCTGGACCTACCCTCGAACCCGCTTCGATCAGTTGATGAATTTTTGTTGGAAGTATTTGATTCCTTTTGCATTGGTTAATCTTCTTATTACTGTCGTGATGGTGAAGCTGCTATGAAATCCTATTTCTCAGAGTTATTTACGGGAGCATGGAGCCTTATCCTTGGCTTAAAAGTCACGATCAAGGCGCTGTTCTCTCCGATTGTTACTGTTCAGTATCCGCGCGAGAAGACGGAGGTGACTCCTAACTATCGCGGCCATATTGATCTGATTAATGACCCCGAAACAGGGAAGCATAAGTGTATTTCTTGTGGTAGCTGTATGCGGGAATGTCCATCTGCTTGTATCGTGGTCGATGGAGAGAAGCGTGAGGGGGTTAAGGGGAAAGCATTGACCATTTTCACCCTCAATTTTACTAAATGTAGTTTATGTGGTGCCTGTGTCGAAGTTTGTCCGACCAAAGCTCTCGATTATTCTAACGAGTATGAACTGGCAGGGTTTGCACGTGAGGACTTTCACTACGATCTCTTGAAGAGAGTGGAGGAACGGGAATGATAGTTTATAAGTACCTCGCCGAAGTCCTCTTTTATGCTTTGGTGTGTTTGACATTTGCGGGTGGCATTATGGCGGTCAGATCCAAAATGCTTATGCATGCTGTTCTCGGGTTGGCCGCTACGCTCTTTGGTGTTGCTGGTCTGTATTTCCACCTTGGCAGCCCCTTTCTCGCTATGATGCAAATCCTGATTTACGTTGGTGCCGTTTGTATTATCATTGTTCTTGGAGTCATGCTGGGCAATACCCCGGATCAGCTAGCGATCAAAAACCTGACTGGACGGAACCTGCTATTGGCTTTGCTGGCTTGTGCCGTCAGTTTTATTGCATTATTTATTGCTACAATCAGTCGAACTGAGTTTACTCCAGCAACAGAAAAAGTGGGTGATATGTCGATTGCATTTGTCGGTGAAAGCCTGCTGTTACAATATTGTCTGGCCTTTGAATTGATTTCGGTCATATTGCTGACTGCTATTATTGGTGCCATTATTCTGGCCCGTGGCGGTCGGGAGGGAAAAACATCATGATGATCAGCGCTAATTTAAATACCTATCTGATTATCGCTGCGGTTTTACTGGTTATTGGCCTCTACGGCATGGTGCAACATCGCTCCTTGATCGGCATACTGATTTCGAGTGAGCTTATCCTCAATGGTGCCGCTTTAAACTTTATGGCTTTTAATAAATTTGTTGCACCTAACCCGGCTGTTGGTCAGATTTATGCTCTGTTTATTATGGGAGTTGCTGCAGCAGAAGCAGCGATTGCGGTCAGTATTATCATCGCTGTGTACCGTAAGTATCAAAGTGAAGATCCTGAGGACGTTCAGGATATGAAAATGTGATATTGCACCGCTGACGTTTTTGCAGTTGGTAACGGCCGTCAGGCTGCTTTGCTAGCACGACACACCACTTGAGAAAGTACATGCAATGAACACAATTATCACCAGTAAAATTGTTATAACAATGTTGACCCCAATGATTACAGCTTTGCTGGTTTTTCTTACGGGGAAAAAAGAAAACCTGCGTGACGGTATATCGGTGGTCGGGGCGATTCTCACCTTTGTTTCGGTTCTGAGCTTTCTTCCGACTATTCTCGGTGGTGATCAGCTGCAATACACTCTGTTTCAGCTCTACCCTGGGATTGCGGTAAAGCTGAACCTGGATCCTCTCGGGGTCATCTTTGCCATGGTGGCTTCATTTCTGTGGATTTTAGCCAGTCTCTACTGTATTGGCTATATGCGTGGCCTTGAAGAACACGCTCAGACCCGCTTTTATGTCTGTTATGCAGTTTCTGTCGGCGCTGCTATGGGTGCTGCCTTTGCCGGCAACCTGTTTACCCTTTATCTTTTCTATGAGTTTGTCTCGATCTTTACCTACCCACTAGTTATGCACCATCAGGATGAAGAAGGTTACGCCGGGGCAAAAAAATACATTATTTATCTGATGTTTACCTCGAAGGCGTTTCTCTTGCCGGCCATGGTTATTATCTATGTCCTGTGTGGAACTCTGGATTTCAACTCAGCCAGTATCGCTCACGGGATTTTTCCCGCAGATGCAGATCGCTTTGTTGTTGGTATTGCCTATCTCTTGTGCCTCTTCGGTTTTGCCAAGGCCGGAATTATGCCTCTTCACAACTGGTTGCCTGATGCAATGGTTGCACCAACTCCCGTCAGTGCATTGCTCCATGCGGTTGTCGTGGTCAAGGTTGGGGTATTTTCAATCTGCCGGGTCATGTTGTCGGTTTTTGGTACCGATATTCTTCATGATACGGGGTTAGGTCTGATGACCGCTTATTTTGTCTCATTTACCATTCTGACGGCTTCGGTGATTGCGATGACCAAGACCAACCTCAAGGCGCGGTTGGCTTATTCAACCGTCAGTCAATTGTCCTATATCGTTCTTGGTGTTGCGATGTTGACCACCAACTCTATTACTGGCGGCCTGATCCATATTGCTAACCACGCTTTAGCGAAGATCACTCTGTTCTTTGCTGCTGGCTGTATTTTTGTCGCTAGCGGTAAAAAAGATATTTCTGAAATGGGGGGGCTGGGTAAACGAATGCCTTGGACTATGGCGGCATTTGGCCTTGCTTCGCTGAGTATGATTGGTGTCCCGCCGGTGGGTGGTTTTGTCACTAAGTGGTATCTGGCCTTGGGGACTATAGATATTCATAACTGGATTCTGCTTTGCGTCCTGTTGACCAGTAGTCTGCTCAATGCCTGTTATTTTGTCCCCGTTGTTCTTAAGGCGTTCTTTGGTAAACCATTGCCTGCCGATGAGGGTTTAACCAGCAGCCTTGAGGGTAAACCTCTTATCATGTTTATGGTTATCCCACTGGTTATCACTGGAACGTTATCGGTGTTGATCGGTGTTTATCCAAATCTGTTTCTGGATCTCATTAACCTTATGGTGAAGTCATGATTGTCAATGTTTTAACTTATTTGCGGGAAAGACCAGTCTTTTTGAAGTGGTTTCTGGTCTCTATCCTTGCTTTTTCGGTTGCCTATGACCTTTTCGTTGATCGTCATCATGCTGAATTCTGGGGAGACCATATCGTTGGTTTCTGGGCTATATTCGGTTTTGTCGGCTGCCTGGCAATGATTGTGTTCTGTAAAGGACTGTCACACGTATGGCTGGAGAGGGACAAGGATTATTATGACAAGTAGTATTTTTATGCATCCAGCTACCATGTTTATCATCGGTGCGCTGCTCTTGCCCCTGGCTAATAAGCTCAAGATTCAAAAGCTCTGGCTGGTTCTGATACCATTGATCGCTTTTATTCAGATCCATTATTTGCCGGAATCGTTTGGCCGGGTTGAGTGGCTGGGATTTGATCTGCAGTTCGGCCGGGTTGACCAACTGACAATTGTTTTTCTCCATGTTTTCACCTTAATGGCTCTGATCGGAAGTATCTTCGGTCTCCATGTCAAGGAGAGTGGTCAGCATGCAGCCGCATGGTTGTATGTCGCCGGTTCTCTTGGAACCACGCTGGCCGGGGACTATCTGACGGTTTTTGTTTTCTGGGAATTGATGGCATTTGCTTCGGTTTTTCTGGTCTGGTACCGAAAACGGAGACGCTCCATCGAAGCCGGATATCGCTACCTTCTGGTGCATACTACAGGTGGTCTGGTTCTGCTCGGGGGTATTTTTCTCCACTATCAGAACGGACATGATTTAAGTTTTGTCGCTATTTCTCCCGATACTGCAACTTTGGCACAATATATCATTATGGTTGGCTTCATGCTGAACGCCGCAGTTCCACCGATCCATGCCTGGTTGCCTGATGCCTATCCTGAGGCGACGGTTATCGGTGCAGTTTTTATGTGTGCCTTTACCACAAAAACTGCTGTTTATGTGTTGGCTCGTGGGTTTGCTGGATTTGAAGCGCTGATGATTCTCGGTGCGATTATGACGCTGTACGGGGTCTTTTACGCGGTTATCGAAAACGATGCCCGGCGAATACTTGCCTACCACATTGTCAGCCAGGTTGGTTATATGGTCTGCGGTGTTGGTATCGGTACTGAAATGGCGGTCAATGGGGCAGCGGCACATGCCTATGCGCACATTCTCTACAAAGCCCTTCTGTTTATGGGTGTTGGCAGTGTTCTGGAAATGACGGGGCGTTCCAAACTGAGTGAGTTGGGAGGGTTGTACAAGTACATGCCGGTTTCACTGGTATTTACGGTGATCGGTGGTATTGCAATCTCCGGGTTCCCACTGACCAGTGGTTTTATCAGCAAATCAATGATCATTGCTGCTGCCGCTGAAGAGCAGCAGATTATTATCATGTTGATGTTGTCATTAGCTGCTGTTGGTACCTTCCTGTCGGTCGGGATTAAGCTTCCCTACTACATCTGGTTTGGCCCGAATGATTGTGGTCTGAAGCCCAAGGAAGTCTATTGGAATATGAAGGTGGGTATGTCTATAGCCGCATTCATGTGTATTTTCCTCGGAATCTTCCCTGACTACCTGTATAACATGCTCCCTTATGCTGTGCACTGGCACCCGTACACGGCTCATCACCTGGCAGAAACATTCTATCTGCTCGGTTTCACCGGATTCGCATTTTATCTGATGTCGAAATACCTCAAGCCGCATGATGTTTCTAATCTTGACCTGGACTGGTTCTATCGGCGTGGAGCCGTTTGGTTCATGTGGTTGGCACGTCATCCGGTGAGTGCATCCAATGAATGGATCAGTAACGTCTATAGAAATGTTGGTTTGCGGTTTACCATGGGGCTTGCACGGGCATTGTCGTGGTTTGACTGGGAGGGCATCGATTGGGCCATTGATGGCAGTGTTCGTGGCGTTGTCAAGGGTGGAGAGCAGGTCAGGCAATTTCAGACGGGGAAATTGCAACACTATATTGGCGCTGCGGTGGCTTTGATGTTCATTGTTCTTTTAGTTGTGGTTTTGATCTGATCCGGTCGGTTAGTTAGCGGATAGAAAATTTACTTATAGACAGTAGGAAGTTATGGAAAACTATCTAATCCTTAATACACTAAATTATCCGATCTTATCAACTTTGCTGCTGGTGCCAGTGATCGGAGCAATTGTGGCCATGTTTTTACGTGGTGATACCTTGCTTAAATTCTGGAGTCTGGCGGTGACACTGGCAACCGCCCTGGTTTCACTCCCCTTGTGGACAAATTTTGATCAGACCACGGCCAAGTATCAATTCGCTGAATTGCGCCACTGGTTTCCTGCGTTACATCTGAATTTTGTTTTGGGTATTGATGGGATCAGTGTTCTTCTGGTTCTTTTGACAACTTTTGTCATGCCATTGTGTATCCTGTGTTCATGGACCTACATCAAGACCCGGTGGAAGGAATTTGTCATTGTGACTCTGCTGATGGAAACCACGATGATCGGGGTTTTTATCAGTCTGAATACGGTACTGTTTTATATCTTCTGGGAGGGGATGCTGGTTCCCATGTACCTGATCATCGCGATCTGGGGTGGGGCGCGTAAAGACTATGCATCAATCAAATTCTTTTTGTATACATTTGCCGGTAGTATTTTCCTGTTGGTGGCAATCATTGCCATGTATATCAAAACTGGAACCTTCTTTATCCCGGAGTTGATGGATTTTAATTTCAGCTTTGCGTTCCAGATGTGGGTATTTATTGCCTGCGCCATCGGCTTTGCGATCAAAATGCCGATGTTTCCTTTTCACACCTGGCTGCCTGCGGCTCACGTCGAAGCCCCGGTTGCCGGTTCAGTTATCCTGGCCAGTATTTTGTTAAAAATGGGTGGCTACGGGTTCCTGCGTTTCTGTCTGCCAATGGCCCCGGCGGCAACCTTATATTGTGTTCCAGTTCTGCTGACCATGTCACTGGTGAGCATTATTGTCGGCAGTTATCTGGCCTTGGGTCAGTCAGATATTAAAAAGTTGATTGCCTATTCGTCCGTTGGCCACATGGGGTTTGTCACTTTGGGAATTTTTCTCCTGAATACTGCCGGCATCAAAGGGGCAATCCTGCAGATGGTAAATCACGGGATCACAACTGGAGCTCTGTTCATTTTGATCGGTATTATTTATGAGCGGACGCACAGTCGTGAGATCTCTGATAACAGTAAACTTGGCATGTTCATGCCCATCTATGTGACTTTCTTAGGTATCTTTTCCCTGTCGTCATTGGCGTTCCCGGGAACCAACAGTTTTGTTGGTGAATTTCTGGTGCTCTTTGGGGCTTTCAGTGACTTCCCTGTAGTTGGTGCTTTCTCAATTCTTGGAGCCGTTCTTGCCGCAGCCTATATGTTGCGGTTGCTGCAAAAAATGGTTTGGGATGATTCTGATGGCCACGTACCCCACGGTGAACATGCTGAAGAAAGAAAACGGATCCTATTCGATTGCAATTTCCGCGAATTTGTTCAACTCGCATTTTTAACGATCTTCGTTTTCTGGATCGGTCTCCATCCAACACCGCTCCTCGATATGATGGATTCCAGCGTGGCTCACCTGATTCATCAAATTGATGTTGGGAGTGTTGTGCCGGAAGCAGTACAACATGGTGAAAGTCATGCCCTGCTCGAACATGCAGGTACTTGGATCAAGAACCTCTTTTAACTCAAGAATCGGATCAACTTATGTTAAACACGGTTTTTCTGCCCGAATTAGCTCTGATATTTACGGTCACTGTCCTATTTTTCATGACCTTGGGCAATTTTCGTACGGGCACTGTTCAAGCAGTCAGCTTGCTATTAGCGGCAGTCACTGTTGTGCTGACCTTTGCCAGCCTTGGTGCCAAGGGTCTGCTGTTTTATGACGCTTATCAGGTTGATGCTCTGTCCCAGTTTTTTAAACTCATCCTGGTCTTCGGTTTGTTTCTGGTGTTTTTGTTGGGGACCGGGTTAAGGGGGATTCAGGAGAAATTACACACAGAATATAATATGTTTCTGGCGATAAGTGCGTTGGGACTGGTGTTCATGAGCAGTTCAGTTGAGCTGATGACTATCTTGATCAGCCTTGAAATCTCCTCTTATGCCCTCTATGTCATCATTCCCTTCAGGCGCGGTCAGGGACGTATCCATACTGAAGCCGGTATCAAGTATATCCTTTTTGGAGCGGCATCTACCGGGCTGACTCTTTATGGGATGAGTTATCTCTTTGGACTAACCCATACAACCTATCTAGCTGAATTAACTGAAAAAATGCCGCTACTGGTGGCAACCCAGCCGTTAGCAATTATTGCGATGATCCTGGTCATGACTGCATTTTTCTACAAACTTGCTATGTTTCCCATGCATTTTTGGACTCCTGACGTTTATCAGGGTGCAGCTAATGAAACTACCAGCTTTGTTGCAACTCTGCCCAAGGTCGGTGCCGTATTGCTGCTGCTTCGATTTGTTACCGTGGCAGGTGTTGATATCTCCCAGTTCACCTGGGTTTTGGTCACGTTTGCTATCATGTCGATGACGATAGGGAACCTTACGGCTCTAGTGCAAACTGACCTGAAGCGGTTATTTGCATATTCCAGTATTGCGCATGCCGGTTATGTGATGGTTGGTATTTTAACCGCTGATAAAATGGGGATGTCCGCTGCGGTTTTTTATGTCACTGGTTATCTTTTGATGAACCTTGGTGCGTTTTACGTCATCTACAATATTGCTCCCAAAGGGCAGAATGTCACCTTTGATGATCTAAAGGGGTTATCCCGCCGTTCACCGCTGTTGGCATTGACTCTGCTGGTGTCAGTCTTCAGTATGGCTGGTATTCCGCCGACGATCGGTTTTATCGGTAAGTTTATGCTGTTCACCGGGGCAATTCATCAGGGCTTTTATGCTTTAGTTATTATTGCGGTCATGAATGCAGCAGTTGCCTCCTTTTACTATCTGAAAATGGCGAGAGCAGCATACTGTTCTGCTGATAACGAGCAGGAAGTTATAGTTCTCCCTTTAATGGCAAAGCTTATGGGTGCTTTTTTCATTCTTGTAATTATTTTGATCGGGGTGTTGCCACAAGGTCTTCTTGCGACTGCTAAGGCTGCAGTTGCAACCCTGCTTTGATTTAAAATTTATATTTGAACGCTTAAGGCCCGCCATTTGTGTGGGCCTTAAGCGTTGTAATGGCTTTGTAGAGCTCAATAATGGCTACGAGTTCTTGGATTTTACTTGACAGTTGATTTGAGAATCATATAAAGTGCGCCGTTGCAGCGCAATATCTGTGTCTGTAGATTTGCTCTATTCTATAGGAGAACATTAACAATGTATGCGGTGATCAAGACCGGAGGCAAACAGTACAAAGTTTCCGAAGGCGACCTTGTTAAGGTCGAAATGCTTGACGGTGCAGTGGGTGATACCATTGAACTCGATCAAGTCCTCATGGTCGGTGGCGCAGAGGTTAAACTCGGAACACCTCTCGTACCAGGTGCCAAGGTTAAGGCACAGATTGTTGCCCAGGAGAAAGACAAGAAAATTCTTGTTTTTAAATCCAAGCGGCGCGGAGGTAGTCGTAAGAAATACGGCCACCGTCAACCTATTACCCGACTTAAAGTCGCGGCAATTGAAGCTTAAGGAGGCACTCTCATGGCTCATAAGAAAGCTGCCGGTAGTTCCAGAAATGGACGTGATAGTGCCGGTCAACGGCTTGGGATTAAACGTTTTGGCGGGCAAGAAGTATCAGCAGGTTCCATTTTGGTACGCCAGCGTGGGACCACTTTCCATCCCGGGATCAATGTTGGTTGCGGCAAGGACTACACCTTGTTTGCAAAAATTGATGGTGTGGTAAAGTTTGAAACCAAGGCACAAGGGCGTAAGCATATCAGCGTTTACGCTGCCTGATCAGTTTGTCTTAAAACAATTAAGAAGAACCCGGTATCGCTTTGCGGTCACCGGGTTCTTCCGTTTCAGGAGCGTATAACAGGGTGATAAGATGAAGTTTGTCGATCAGGTAAGAATTGAAGTTAAAGCGGGTGATGGCGGACGCGGCTGCGTCTCTTTTTTGCGCGAGAAGTTTATCCCCAGAGGTGGTCCCGATGGTGGTGATGGCGGTGATGGCGGGAGTGTCTATTTTATTGTCGATGACGCCCTTTCAACTCTGCTTGATTATCGGTATTTACATCATTGCAAAGCTAAGAATGGGGGACCCGGACTAGGTAAAACCAAGCACGGTAGAAATGGTGAAGATCTTGAACTGCGTATGCCACAAGGAACCTTGGTCTATGATGATGACACCAATGAACTTTTGGCTGATTTAACCGAAATTGGGGTGCCGCTACAGTTCCTTCCTGGCGGCAAGGGTGGTCGTGGTAATGCGCGTTTTGCAACCAGTACCAATCGCGCTCCTCGGCATGCACAGCAGGGGATTGCTGGAGACGTAAAATCTTTACGCCTGGAATTAAAGTTGTTAGCGGATGTTGGGTTGGTTGGTTTGCCGAATGCCGGTAAATCGACCTTGATATCATCTTTGTCAGCTGCAAAACCGAAGATTGCCGATTATCCTTTTACCACTCTGGTTCCTAATCTTGGGGTGGTTCCCTATGGTGGGTTCAAAACCATGGTGATGGCAGATATTCCAGGCCTCATTTCCGGAGCAAGTGATGGTCAGGGGCTGGGTACTCGCTTCTTGCGCCATATTGAGCGGACGGATTTATTTCTTCACCTGGTCGATACGTCTTGTATGCAAGAGGGAGATCCTCTTGATAATTTCGAGATGATCAACAACGAGCTGAAGCGCTACGATGAATCTCTAACCGGAAAACCGCAACTGGTTGTTCTGACCAAAATTGACGTGCCTGAAGTTCGTGAAAAATCTTTAGAGCTGACGGAACATTTTGAATCTCTCGGCTATTTGGTGTTTACTGTATCAGCAGTGACTGGCGAGGGGTTGAAAGCATTGGTGACAGCGGTTGGCAATGAGTTGGATCGATTACGTGCCGACTAAAGTAGGGGCAGGCTCCTGTGCCTGCCCTGATTCCGAAGATCTACAAAATGGAGGGCACCCACAGGGGGGAGTTCCTACGAAATTGGGGGGCTATGCGTAAAGCGTTGCTGGCACATGTAAAACGGGTGGTTATAAAAATTGGCAGTGGGGTTATATCTAATGCTGCTGGATTGGAAGATGCACAGGTCGCAGCAATATCGACAGACATTTGTAGACTTCTTGATCGCGGTCTAGAGGTTATCGTGGTTTCATCAGGTGCGGTGGCCGCTGGTAAAGGTCAACTTGGAATTGTCGGACGACCGCAGACCATTCCGCAGAAGCAGGCTGCTGCAGCAATTGGACAAACGCGCATCATCAGGGAATATAAAGAAACTTTTCGAGCTTTAAACCGTAATGTTGCCCAGGTATTGTTGACCCGAGATGATTTATCAAATCGACGTCGCTATTTGAATGCGCGGAATACGGTTATGACCCTTCTCGAATATGGGGTCACGCCGATTGTTAATGAAAACGATACCGTTGTCATTGATGAAATCCGTTTTGGGGACAATGATAATTTGTCAGCACTGGTGACTAATCTAGCTGAAGCTGACATGCTGATCATTCTCTCAGATGTCGATGGCCTTTATGATCAGGATCCTATGGATAACCCTCAGGCCGAATTGATACCGGTTGTTGAGAGAGTGACGGCGGGGATTGAAGCCCTGGGTGGGAAATCCAGGGGAGACTTAGGGACTGGAGGAATGAGCACCAAGCTGAAAGCCGCAAAACGGGCGGCGCTGAGTGGGGTTGGAACGCTGATTGTCAATGGTCGCAGTCCGAATATCCTCTCTCGCATTTTTGCCGGGGAAGAGCTTGGTACTTATTTTCTCCCGGCACAGTCGAGATTAACTGCAAAAAAACACTGGATTGCATTTTCAAAGAAACCCAAAGGGAAGTTGATTGTTGACGAAGGCGGTCAAGCGGCTGTTACCCAGCGGGGGAAAAGTCTGCTACCGTCGGGTATTTGTGGTGTCGATGGTGGATTTGAGCGTGGTGATGCCGTCCGTCTCTGCAACCGTGATGGCAAGGAGTTTGCGCGCGGAGTGATCAGCTATTCGCTGGCGGAAGTTCTGCAAATTATGGGGAAACAGTGTGCAGAGATCGAAACGGTTCTTGGTTATAAATACCGTGATGAAGTCGTTTGTCGTGACAACCTGGTTTTGGCTATGGCAGATGAACAGGAGATATATTGATGTCTATCGGTGAAGAGATGCTTGAGTTGGCTATTGCCGCTAAGCAAGCATCACGGCAGATAGCTGATTTGTCTTCGGCAATTAAAAATGAGCTGCTGTTGAACATGGCTGTAGCTTTAGAAGAAGGTTCAGAGCACTTACAAACTGAGAATGAAAAAGATCTCAGCCTGGCGCGTAAAAATGAGATGGCTGCCGCAATGGTGGATCGACTCACGTTGACTTCTGAACGCATCAAGGGAATGGCCGATGGCTTACGCGAAGTCGCGGCACTGTCCGATCCGGTTGGCGAAATTACCGGTATGTGGTTACGTCCCAATGGTCTTCAGGTGGGACGGCAGCGGATTCCGTTGGGGGTGATCGGCATCATCTATGAGTCCCGGCCGAATGTCACTGCGGATGCCGCTGCTTTGTGTCTAAAAAGTGGCAATGCTGTGATTCTGCGTGGTGGCTCTGAAGCCATTCATTCTAACTGCGCTATTGGGGCAATCCTACAGCAGGTGCTTGAGGATATGGAATTGCCAGCGGCGGCGTTACAGGTCGTGACCACAAATGACCGGAATGCAGTTACAGAATTGTTGCAGCTGGACGAGCAGATTGATCTGATTATCCCCCGTGGTGGCGAAGGGTTGATCCGCTTTGTTGTCCAAAATTCACGGATTCCAGTCATCAAGCACTACAAGGGGGTCTGTCACACGTATATTGATGCTGCCGCTGACTTGCAGATGGCAGAAAATATCTGTTTGAACGCTAAAGTTCAGCGTCCCGGTGTCTGTAATGCTATGGAGACCCTGCTGATTCATCAGGCTGTTGCTGCTGACTTTTTGCCACAGATTACTGCCGCTATGCGGAAGTATGGTGTTGAGCTCCGGGGTTGCAAGGAGGCGCAAAAAATTGTGACCGATCTGGCTCCCGCGACGGAAGCGGATTGGCAGGCAGAGTATCTTGAGTTGATCTTGGCAGTGCGGATCGTAGCTAATTTTGAACAGGCTCGTGAGCATATAGAAACCTACAGTTCTCTACATACCGAGGTGATTGTCACAAACGATTACCGCTTGTCGCAGCGGTTTCTACGCGAAATTAATTCCAGCGTGGTGATGGTCAATGCGTCTTCGCGCTTCTCTGATGGAAATCAGCTGGGGCTTGGTGCCGAAATTGGCATTTCAACAAGTAAATTACATTCTTTTGGACCTATGGGTCTTGAAGATCTGACGACGCGTAAATTTATTGTTCTCGGAAATGGTCAAATTAGAGAATAACGGAGATTGTATGCGTATTGGACTTCTTGGTGGTACTTTCAACCCAATCCATTTTGGCCACCTGCATATCGCTGAAGAGGTACAGAAGAGTTGCAGTCTAGATCAGATCTGGTTTATCCCAACCTTCCAACCGCCACATAAACAGCTGGAGGCAGAGGTTTCTTTTGAACACCGATTAGCAATGGTAGAGGCTGCTTTAGCTGACTACCCACTGTTTATCAGTTGCGATATTGAAGGGCGTCGTGGTGGCTCCAGTTATTCCATTGACACCTTACAGCAACTACACTCCCAGTATCCACAACATGAATATTTTTTTATTATGGGACTTGATTCGTTTCAGGAAATTAGCACCTGGAAAAATTATGGGCGATTATTCGAATTTGCACATATTGTGGTTACAGCCAGACCCGGGTTTTCCGGCTCTTTGCGTGAACTACTGCCAGTTGCTATCGAAGATCGCTTCTGCTATGATTCCGACTCCAAAAATCTTCGGTGTGATACCGGATTTTCGTTGATTGCAGTCGCGCATACCTGCCGTGATATTTCATCCACAGAGATTCGTCACCAATTGTCGATGAACCGGGATATCGGTGAGCAGGTTCCGCAGGCTGTTATTGATTATATTAAAGCTCAGCGTCTTTATTCGTATTCTAAAAAGGTATAAATTTGCAATCCATGGATACAGCACTATTAGCAGTTGAATACGCACTCGATAAAAAAGGGATGGATCTCAAGCTATTTGATGTCCGGGAGCTCTCTTCACTGACTGACTATCTCCTGCTGATTTCAGGGCGTTCTGACCGGCAGGTTCAAGCAATCGCAGAAAATATCAGAACCGAATTTAAGCATCATCACAACGTGTTACCTCTGGCGATTGAGGGGATGAATCAGGGGCGTTGGGTTTTGCTCGATTACGGTGATATTATGGTTCATGTGTTTCAACAGCCGGTTCGTGAATTCTATGATCTTGAGGGCTTGTGGAGTGAAGCACCTGAGATCGAATTGGCGCAGACTGAAGCACAGTGAAGCTGAAACTGATTTGTGTTGGTAAGCTGACTGAGGCTTGGCAGCGGGATGCGGCAGCTGAATATGCCAGTCGGGTAGAACACTATTTTTCGTTAGATATTGTTGAATTAAAAGAAGAAAAAGGCGGGCGAAAAGGGGATACGGCCGGATTGCTCAAACGTGAGGGGGCGCGGATTATGGGAAAAGTTCCTGAGCGGGCTTTTTTAATTGCGCTTGACGAGCGCGGCCGTAACTTGGGGTCGGAACCCTTTGCTGAACTTCTAGCCGCAGAAATGCTCCATGGTGGACGTGATTGGTGTTTGATCGTCGGTGGTCCCTATGGTCTCGATCCTGCGGTACGTAATCGGGTTGATTTGATCCTTTCGCTATCAAAAATGACTTTCACCCACCAAATGGCAAGAGTTTTGTTACTTGAACAACTTTATCGAAGTTGTACCATTATTAAAAATGAGCCCTACCATAATCGGTAGGTCGTTTTACGGAGGCGGATTGTTCGATGGATGAAAAAGAATTAGCAGAAATAAGGGCGCATCTGCAGCAGATGCGCGATGAAGTTTTAGCTGAGTCTGAACGTGCGTATGCGGCATCTCAGTCACTGGGTAAAGATGGTGTTCCGGACATTGGTGATATGTCTTCCAACAGCTATCATCAGGAAGTACTGATGCATCTCAGTGAAACGCAGCGATCCCGGGTGCGCGATATTGATGCTGCTCTGGAACGGATGGATAAGGGGGTTTATGGTCTGTGTATGCGGTGTGAAGAAGAAATACCCGCACGGCGTATGGAAGTTCGGCCATTTTCCCGCTACTGTGTTGACTGTAAAGCCGAAGTTGAAAAGTTTGGTGAATAAATAACCCTGAGACCCGCACTGTGGGTTAGCCTGGAGATGGTCATGATCCTAATTGCTCTGCTTGTATTAGCCTTTATCCTTTTTGCTGTTGGATTTCTTTATTTCTGGGGGATCAATCCTGGTGATATTACAATCTTCCTGACCAATGATCTAAGTTATACCCTGCCGGCAGCTATTATGCTGGTTTGCGTGTTGCTGATTGGTTTACTGATTGGCAATGGCCTCCACTTCTTAAGCGCCTTTTTCTATTCTTTCCGTAACTGGAAAGGTGGCCGGCGTTTGAAGAAAGCTGAAGAGATAGGTTCAATCTATCGCAGCGGTGTTGGGCGATTGCTTTCGGGTGATTTGAAAAAAGCCCGGACGCTGTTGAAAAAAGCTTTAGATCGAGATCCTCACCGGGTTGATTGTCATTTAGCTCTGGCCAGTGTTGCCCTGCAGGAAGGCAATAACCAAGAGGGGATTGAATTGTTGCAGAAGGCGCGTAAACTTGATCCCAAAGGGATTGAGGTTCTCTTCAAGTTGGCAGTAACCTATGAAGAAAATGGGCGCCGTGAAGAGGCAATGGGAATCTATAAAGAGTTGCTGGCTGGAGATACTAATAACCGTAAAGCAATGCGCGCATTGCGTGATATCCTCATGGATCTTGGTCATTGGCAGGATGCACTTGAGTTGCAGAAAAGAATACTGAAAATATCTAAATCCGGAGCTAAGACAGACACGGAAAAGCAGGTTCTACTGCAATTGCGTTATGAAGTTGCCCGCAATGAACTAGAAAATGGTCAACAGGATCAAGCCATTGAAGTTTGCCGTGATATTATTAAGCGCAATGTGAAATTTACCCCTGCACGCGTCACCCTCGGTGATGCGTACCGCCAGGCAGGACGTGATGCTGATGCTATCAAGGTTTATCAGGATGGCTATAAAGCCTTGAAGAAGAGCGTATTCCTGGCACGTTTGGAAGATCTCTACATCAACGCTGAAGACCCTGCTGCTTTACTTGCATTTTATCGCAGTCAGATGCAGGTTGATAGTAAAGATCTGTTACTTAAATTGTACCTGGGGCGACTTTGCTTGCGTTTAGAGATGGTTGATGAAGCGATGCAGCATTTGACTGATTTAGAAACCTCAGGAGTTGATTTCACTAAGTTGCACTTGCTGTTAGCAGAGGCACAACGACGGCGCAGCAATGTTGAAGAAGCAGTGATTGAATATCAAAAAGCTCTGAGTATTGATAGTCATCTGCTTCTCGGATTTATCTGCGAGGCCTGTGGTGCAAGGTTTACCGAATGGCACAGCCGTTGTCCTGAATGTAAAACCTGGGATTCCCTGGTTTTGCCAGAGAGAAAACAAATCCAGGATGCTAAGCTGATCGAAGCGCCAAAAATGATCCCACCGGGATCACAGGAGAAATAGCATGGCAACAGAGCCGGTTGCATTAGTCATTTTAGATGGCTGGGGAATCAGTGAAAACTGTGAAAATAATGCTGCTTGCCAGGCTAGAACGCCGGTTTTGGATCGTTTGCGACAGGAATATCCGATCAGTCGATTGAGTGCTTCTGGGCAGGATGTCGGACTGCCGGACGGGCAGATGGGAAATTCTGAAGTCGGGCATATGAATATCGGTGCTGGCCGGATTATTTACCAGGATTTAAGCCGGATTAGTTTAGCGATTGAGGATGGTTCTTTTTTTGACAATCCAGTATTAAGAAGAGTCTGTGATCGTCTGGTTGTCTCTGGTGGTAAATTACATCTGCTTGGTTTGCTCTCTGATGGCGGAGTCCACTCTCATATTACCCACCTCTATGCTTTGGTACGTTTGGCACAACAGCTTGGGGTTAAGGATGTTTGTATCCACGCCTTTCTGGATGGCCGAGATACACCACCCCAAAGTGCGGTTGATTATCTGCAACAACTTGAAGCTGAACTGAAAACGATTGGTCTTGGTCGGATTGTGACGATAACCGGTCGTTATTGGGCGATGGATCGCGACAATCGGTGGGAGCGGGTTCAAAAAGCCTACTTGGCTTTGACGGAAGGGGTCGGTCAGCACGCAGGTTCTTCAGCTGAGGCGATTGCATCTGCTTATGCAGCTGATCAGACAGATGAGTTTGTCGAACCTTGGGTGGTCGATCAGTCCGGCTCAATTGACGCTGGTGATGGCATCATCTTCTTCAATTTCCGTTCGGATCGCGCGCGTGAAATAACCCGTGCTTTGATTTTCAAGACCTTTGACGGGTTTGCTCGGAACAAAGTGCCACAACTTGTCGATTATGTTTGTTTGACTGAATATGACGCATCCTTCAATCTTCCCGTTGCCTTTCCCTCTGAAACCTATCCCGATATTCTTGCGGAGGTTGTTTCTAACGCCGGGTTCAAACAACTAAGAATTGCTGAGACAGAAAAATATGCGCATGTTACATTTTTCTTTAATGGCGGTGTAGAGCAGCCTTGGCCAGGCGAAGACCGGGTTATGATTCCTTCTCCAAAAGAGGTGGCAACTTATGATCTGAAGCCCTCAATGAGTGCGGTTGAAGTGACTGATGAAGTGGTCAGGCGGGTTGAATCAAATGAATATCAGTTGATTATATTGAACTTTGCTAATTGTGATATGGTTGGTCATACTGGAATTCTAGCCGCTGCGATTGAGGCGGTAGAGACCGTTGACAGTTGCCTTGGTCGGGTGACCGATGCGGTTACTAAGGCTGGTGGGAAGCTGCTGATCACTGCAGATCATGGCAATTGTGAGCAGATGGTTGATGAAAATGGTCGCCCGCATACGGCTCACACCACGAATCCGGTACAATTTATTTTTGTTGACCCCAGCAGAAAAGATCAGTCTGTCCGTGACGGTATCCTGGCCGATCTGGCTCCGACAATTCTGGAGTTATTAGAACTGGACAAACCTGCTGCTATGACTGGGCAATCATTACTGGTCGATTGAGGGGCAGTCATGAAAATGGGGGGGGTTCCAGGAATCAGACAACTTTTACTGTTGCTGTTTAAACAGTTTTTCCCACCGGCTTGCCCCCTCTGTGGCCATACCTTTCCAAGCGCTGCGGGGAATGAGTTTTGCCCTGATTGCCTGGTTGGATTTAAACCTCTTCCAGATGCCCACTGTCCCTTGTGTTCTCTCCCCTTTACTGGAAAATCCAATAGTTCTCACCTTTGTGGCCGCTGTATCAAGCACCCGCCTGCCTACGCAAAAGTTTACGCGGTTGGTTTTTATGACCAGTCTTTGCGGCATGCTATCCACCAGTTTAAATTTAATCACAAAGTTGGCTTGGATCGATCTCTGGGAAAGTTGCTCGAAAAGATTGTTGATAAAAATTTGAAATTTGACCTGGTAGTCCCAGTGCCATTACATCGTAACCGTTTACAACAGCGGGGCTATAATCAAGCCTTGTTGCTCGCCCGTGAATTTTCC
>JASFYS010000033.1:0-8747 GCA_045047095.1 Desulfuromusa sp.
CCAATGATTGCAACATCAGCGCTGGCGAGAAGAGAGTTGGTGTTTGTTTTGCCGTCTTTGAGCTTGGTTTTATTCTCTGATTGATTCATCATGCCCGAACAGTACCAAAATATGACTGAATAGACAAATAAAAACGTGAGAAAAAGATCGATAAGTGATAACCAAAATCTTTAATCGTATGGCAGGGAAATGGAATTGCAGAAAAGGGAAAGGGGTAAAGGGGTAAAGGGGTAAAGGGGTAAAGGGGTAAAGGGGTAAAGGATGAAACAGCTTTTATCCAGAACTTACGATATTAACTTTGGCATCAATTAGTGCTGCTTGCAATGTTCCAGTTGGATGCTTATCACAGACAAGGTTCGTTATTCTATCCAGACTGCATACTTCAAATGAAGCAATTTTCTCGAATTTAGAACTGTCAACCAATACTGTCAGGGATTCAGCCTGCTCAACCATTGCCCGTGCCAGTTGGGCTTCCTCAATACTGTAATCCATAACACCGGTGCGGGCATCAAGGGCGCCGATGGTTAAAATTGCATGATGGGCACGAAAAGATTGCAATTGCGTGATCGCCATGCTGCCGATGGTTTGCCGATTATCACCATGAAACTCTCCACCCAGCAGGAAAGTTCTGGCTGGTGTTGGTTCAGCACTCATGACCCGGGCAATTTTTGTCGAGTTGGTAACCACCGTCAGGTTGGGTATCTCAGTCAGATTTTCAGCAAAATAGAGGGTTGTTGAACCGGTATCGATGAGAATCGTCTCCCCTGGAGAAATGAGTTTTACAGCTGCCTCCGCAATGACCATTTTTGCTGCTGCATTTTTACCCATCCTGTCGCGGAAAGGTCCTTCCCCGGCAATGATGGGCAATGACGCGCCACCATGAAACTTTTGAATTTTTCCGGTTCGTGCGAGCTCAGTCAGATCACGGCGGATGGTTTCACGAGAGGTATTCATCATCTCAGCCAATTCGTTAACGGTGACATGATCACGCCGTCGAATGAGATTGGCAATTTCAGTTTGGCGGGTAGCTGGGTTCATAAACTTGATCCGTAGCGGTCTTAAGGCAATTTTTACTATCACGGCCTCACCTTTTTTGAAGAGAAAAGATTCAGCAGATACAGTACGTTAGTGTCTAAGGGGTTGATTGTCAAGAAATCATCAAGATTGGATGGTCGTCATTTATTGCTTGTTCGGGCATATTCAGTGTGATAAAGTAACGATGTTCTATGACTAATTAAACAGAAAATTATTGTTTAACCACATTCAAACATACTGATACTGCTCATAAAAACTTAAACAAAGTAGAAGTATTTTGCCGTCGTTTTATCGGGCATAGTTGTAACCTTGAATAGTGCTAGATTGTAGCTATCGGAGGTTGAATTGGTAAAAGTTGGTTGGGAAAAAAATGTTGATGGTAAGTTTTAATAACCTGAACAAAAGGAGATTTAAATTATGAAAAGATTGGTATCGGTTGGCGTTATGGCGCTAATGCTTGTTTCCGTTATTGCCAGCGGGGCTATGGCTCAAGAAACACTCAGACTGCTCACCTGGAAAGGCTACGCCCCTACTAAGCTGGTCAAAGACTTTGAAGCAAAAACCGGGATCGATGTAAAAATCACCTACTCTAATAATGAAGAGATGATTGCCAAGCTGAGAGCAACCCGGGGAGCGGGATTTGATCTGGCTCAGCCCAGCCAGGACAGAATTTCCTTTGTCCAGATGAAGTTTCCTGTTTATCAGCCGATCGATTTCAGCCGTGTCAATACCGGTCAACTGGTCACTTCGATGGTTGACGCGGTTAAAAAGAACAGTGGCGTTGATGGTAAAGCTTATGCTGTTCCATTTTGTTATGGCACAACTGGCATGATTGTTAATAAAAAAAATGCCCCTGATGCAGATGACTGGTCAGATTTGTGGAATCCCAAATACGCTGGTAAAATTTCTTACCGTCTGAAAAGACCACTGTTGATTGCGACTGCTTTCGGTATGGGTGAAGATCCCTTCGCTCTGTATAACGATAAAGCTGCTTATCGGAAACTGATGAAGCGGGTTGAAAAAACTTTGATCGATGGTAAGAAATATGTCAAAAACTACTGGACCAGTGGTGATACTCAGGTCGCTATTATTAAAAGTGGTGATGCCGATGTTATCTCCGGTTGGGATGGCAAGGGCTGGACGTTGCATGAGATTAATCCTGATATCGATTTTATTGCTCCCAAGAGTGGTGCATTGGGTTGGATTGACACCTTCGCTCTCCCGGCAAAATCAAAGAATCTGGATGCTGCATACAAGTGGATCAATTTTATGTTAGAGCCCGAAAATGCTGCCTATTTCACCAATCAAGAAGGCTATGGAACAGCATCGAAAGATGCAGTCAAGTATCTCAATGCCAAAATCAAAGCCAACTTCAGCCGTTCCTTCCCACCCGAAGTTCTCGATAACATTAAATGGCATCCCCCGGTTCCAGCAGGTTTTGAAGGGATTGAGGCAAAGGTTCTTGACCGTATCAAAGCTGCAAAATAAAATTGTTGGTGGCTTTTGCTTCCACATTGTATGAACGCTCCTTACGCCACTCTGGTATCTAACTATTCAGAGTGGCGTAAGGTATGCTTGTATTCCCCCACGAATTCTCAGGAATTATCATGAGTTACGTTTTAGAAATTAAAAATGTCACCAAAAAATTTGGTAATTTTACCGCGGTTGATTCCGTCAGTTTTGATGTTGAGGATGGCGGTTTTTTTTCAATATTGGGAGGATCAGGTTGCGGGAAAACGACCCTTTTGCGGATGATTGCCGGTTTTGAGAAGGAAACCGAAGGAGATATTCTTGTACGTGGGGAATCGATGAAAGGGATTCCACCTGAAAAACGGCCAGTTAATATCGTTTTTCAAAATCTTGCCCTTTTCCCGATGATGAACGTTGAGAAAAATGTTGCATTCGGACTGCAAAGGCAAAAAGTATCGAAGCAGGAAACTCAAAGCCGGGTCACCGAGATGCTTGAAAGAGTTGGTCTGGTTGGATTTGAAAAGAAAAAGGTTACGGAGTTGTCTGGTGGCCAGCGGCAACGGGTTGCGATTGCCCGCTCTCTGGTTTTGAAACCTTCAATTTTATTGTTGGATGAACCTTTGGGAGCATTGGATCGGAAACTTCGAGAACATATGAAAATTGAGCTCAAACTCTTGCAAAAAGAGATTGGTACCACCTTCATCTATATTACCCACGACCAGTCGGAAGCACTTGTCATGAGTGATAAGGTCGCGGTTATGAACCAGGGGCGTTTTGAGCAACTTGATACCCCGAAAAATCTGTATAAAAACCCAGCCACATCCTTTGTCGCCGGATTTGTGGGTGAAAGCAATGAATTTGATGTTTCCAGTTATGCTGATGGTGAATTGACAACAAATAATGGCTGCAGGTTGGCCAAGCCGGGTCTCGACTTTGAACCGCAAAAACTATTTATGCGCCCGGAAGCTTTTATTCTGAACCCTTCTGAGGGGCTCACTGACGTTGAGCGCATTAATATGAAGGTCAGGACAATCTTGTTTGATGGCTCCAACACAAAAATTTCCGCAATCATTGATCAAAGTCGTGATGAAGTTTTGATCTCATTGCCACAAAATGCCCAGTTTGAAGACCTGAAAGAGGGAGATTCTGTGCTGGTCGGGATTCACCGTGACGATTTAAAATGTTATCGGGGGTAGGACAATGAAAAAACGTAGCAGTACATTTTATCTGTTGATGGTTCCCGTCCTGTTGTGGCTGGTGTTGCTGATTGTTGTTCCTCACCTTGACTTGTTTTTTAAATCCTTCCGGTTTGAAAATGACGATGGTCTGGTGGTCTTTTCTTTGAACAACTACCTGGCGTTTTTTCAGGACGAGATTTATTGGCTTACATTTGTAAAGACGGCAATCTATTCCATCGGTGTCACTGTTCTGGCGTTTGTTGTCACCTTTCCGGTCGCATTCTACCTGACTAAAATCATCGCAAAAAAATACAGCAGCTTTATGGTGTTGCTGCTGCTGATCCCGATATGGATTGGTGAGTTGGTTACTATTTATGGCTGGATGATCCTCCTTGGCGATCGGGGTGTTATCAATAATTTTCTGATCAAGATCGGTGTTATTGATACCCCGATTGAGATGCTTTATAACAATTTTAGTATGACTGTCGGGCTGTTGTACATGTCGATGTTATTTATGATCATTCCGATGATGTCGGCACTGGAAAGTCTCGATGACAGTCTTATTGAGGCAGCCAGTGACCTGGGTGCTTCAAAATGGATGATTTTCCGCCAGATTATTATTCCCTACACGACCCCTGGTATTGCTTCAGGGGGGATCATCGTCTTTATGCTGGTTATTGGAGACTACGTTGCTCCAAATATCCTTGGCGGTAAAAGTGCCCTGTGGTTTACTGAGCAGATTTACAACGAGTTTCTATCGACATTTAATTGGAACGAAGGAGCCGCCTTTGGTTTCCTGCTCCTGTTACTCTCATCTGCTATTATCTGGCTGGCACTTAGATTGACCGGACAAAAACTAGAAAAGGTGGGCTCATGATACGTTCACTGCCATGTTCGCAGCTGTATAAAAACAGTTATCGACTCTATATCATCCTGTTTTATATATTTTTGATCATGCCTTTGATCACCATTTGCGTTCTGGCGTTTAATGATTCCAATTTTATTGCTCTGCCGTGGAACGGTTTTTCTCTTGACTGGTTTTTCGCAGATAATAATGAGCGGTTGGGGCTCTTCAAAGACGAAGGGTTACTGCTGAGTATCTTGGTCAGTTTACAGACCGGATTTTTTGTCGCCTTATTTTCTACAGTCATCGGCACTATTGCGGCTCTGTTATTTGAAGAGGAAGAGTTTAAATTTAAAGGATTTCTCTATTTTCTGGCACTGGCTCCTCTGGTTATTCCCGGCGTTGTTCTGGGAATATCAATCCTCCTCTCCTCGACTTTTGCCGGAACCTATATCGAAGAAACCTTCGGGATTGATGTTGAGTTTTTGCGACCCAGTTTCTGGTTGGTTGTTATGGGCCAATTTTCTTTTGGTGCCACTTATGGCATGCTGCTCGTGGGGGCACGGCTGAAAAAATTTGACCGGGCTCTTGCTGAAGCAGGGCAGAGCCTCCGTGCAACTCGCCTTGAAGTGATTCGGCTCATCACGATCCCTTTTTTACGCCCAGCTATTTTTGGTGCTTTTATTGTGACATTTCTGATCAGTTTTTCAAATTTCAATACCACAATTTTTCTGGTTGGCTCAGACCCAACCCTTCCGGTTGATCTGTATTCACGAATTAAATTCAGTTCCACTCCGGTTTTGAATGCAGTGTCATTTTTGATTGTCGCATTTATTACCTTTTCAGCAATGATCAGTTTCGCCGTGAATTTCAGGAAAAAGAAATAATCCAAATTATGCCAGCGTGATAACTCCATGCTTATAGCCCACATCAGTGATCTTCATATTGCCCGGCCGGGTGAAAAAGCCTACGGTATTGCCCCGACTGCTGAAAATCTTGCCTGCTGCGTTGATCATATCAATCAACTGCAGCCAGAGCCTGATCTTGTCCTGGTTACAGGAGATATCACCTATAGTGGACTGCTGCAGGAGGCAGAACGGGCAGCAAATATTCTTGCTCAGCTCCACGCTCCTTTCTTTGTTCTTCCAGGGAACCATGATGTTCGATCAAACCTCAATATTGCCTTTGGGGGAGAAGCTTGCCCGATAACCGATCAGGGATTTATCCAGTATGTGATTGAGGGTTATCCGCTGCGGTTGATTGGAATTGATAGCACCGCCCCTGGTGAACCAGGGGGCGAGATTTGTACACCCAGAGCCGCATGGCTTGATGCGCGTTTATCCGAGGCGAAAGAGCAACCGACGGTTATTTTTATGCATCATCCACCGCTGAAATGTGGAGTTCTTGAAACCGATGAAGATGGTTTTGTTGGTGTTGATTTATTCGGGAAGATTATTGAGAAATACTCCAACATCCAAAGCATCCTCTGCGGACATATCCACCTACAGGCTCATGCTGGTTGGCGGGGGACAGTTGTCAGTATCGCTCCCAGTATGGGGATCCCGCTGGTTCTTGATCTGACTCTGGAGCAACCATCCCAATTTACCCTGGATGCTCCCGGCTATCAGTTGCATTACTGGTCGCCGGATGAAAACTTGATTTCACATACCATTTATGTCCGCGAGACTGACGGTCCCTATTTGTTTGAAGACCTTCAAGAAACGATATATCTAGCCAATAAATAAGTTCCTGCCAAAACATTTTATACCTTTTCCTTTGCTACCGCTGATGGTCTCGCAAAAACAAATCAGATAGTCCATCACTTCTGATTCAAGTTGCACCAAAGATAATATCTGCTATTCTCAGTAAAATCAGGGGCAGGCTTGCAATTTATTTGTTAGGAAGGAGCTGTTATGGCACGGAAACCACGTCTACATTTTCCGGAGGCTGTTTATTATGTCACTTTGCATGGTAATGGCAATCAACAGGTTTTTTTTGATGCCACTGACCATACCCGACTTTTGTTGCTGATCCAGGAGGGGATTGAAAAGTTTGGACATAAAGTGCATGCGTATTGCCTGCTGCCAAGTTCGCTGCAACTGGTGATTGAAGTTGCCGATGTCCCCCTCTCGCGGATTATGCAGCAACTGGGTTTTCGCTATACCCGCTGGTTTAACGACTGGCACGGCCAAGCCGGTCATCTATTCCAGGGGCGTTACAAAGCAATTTTAATCCATCCGGAAAAATACCTGTTGGCTCTGGTACGAGAGATCCATCTGGCACCGGTCAGGTTAGATCTTGAAAGCGATCCAATGCGCTATATCTGGAGCAGTCACCGCTGCTACTGTGGTCGTGAAAATGTTCTCTGGCTCACCACTGAACGAACTTTTTTGCAGGTTGAAGAGACCGGCATTCGCGCGTCGATGAAATTTCATGCTTACGTCAATGAAGGCTTAGAAAGCAGTGCGCCCATTGATTTTAACCGCGGGAGCGAAAGCGATCCACGCATCCTCGGGGATGAAGAATTTGTTCGTGGGGTCATGAAGCTGTCGCGGCAGAAGTATCAGCCCAGGACTAATCCAGAGAAAGTCCTCCGTATTGTTCTGGAACGTTATAAGTTGACAGAAGAAGAACTGGCCGCTGCCGGGAAGAATCGTCTCCATTCAGAAGCTCGCGCTTATCTTGCTTGGCTCTATCTCGAAACTGGTTGTGATACTTTAACTGCTCTTGGTGAGCGACTTAACCGTGATGTTTCCTCTCTGAGCTCGGCGATACGACGATTGCAGTTGAAAGCTAAAAAAGATGAAAAGGTGGCAGATAAGCATCAAAAATTGATGAATCGGCTGCGGCGTTGAAAATGGATAAATTGAGTTTTCAGCCAATCGGAATCATCAAGACTCCCTATCTGGACAGCGCTCCCTATCAACCTGTTGATACTGATACTCAGGAGTTCTACCTTCAGTTGGAGCCGGAATATGTTGCGGGGTTAAAGGACCTCGATTCATTCACCTATGTCTATGTTCTCTATTTTATTGATCGCCTGAGTTCGGCACCAAAAATGGAGGTTTCACCCCCTTGGGCTGCCGGTCAACAGGTTGGTCTGTTCGCCAGTCGCTCGCCAGTCCGCCCAAATCCCATCGGCCTCAGTGTTGTCAGGGTGAAAAAGGTCATTGGCAACCAGGTGTATACTTCAGGTCTGGATGTTTTTGACGGTACCCCGTTGCTTGATATCAAACCCTACATTAATGATCTTGACAGTAAATGTGATGCAAATAACGGTTGGGTTCAGACTCTTGATGGTGATGACGAGCATTTAGCCCTTCATATCCAAGGAATTCCGCATGATTATTAATGTAGGGGCGCTGCTTGTCGCGCCCGATCCCACCAAAATTTTGTAGGGGCAGGCCCCCGTGCCTGCCCGATTGATCGATTTCGTAGGGGCGAATCTTGTGTTCGCCCAGATTGCTAAACGTGAAATAAGGTCTATAATGTATTGTTGATTGGGTATTCATGGGGGGAGAGTATGAATCCAGAAAATTTAAGTGTCAAATTACGAGAGCGTCCGGATGATTGTCCGTGCGCTCTTTTTGTTTTCGGTAAGGATGTGCTGCGGTGAAATTCGACCCCGATATCCACCAGCGCCGTTCGATTCGTCTTTCTGGTTACGATTATACCTCTGCAGGATTCTATTTTATAACCGTTTGTGTCGGTCACCGAGAATGTCTGTTGGGTGAGATTGTCGACGGTGAGGTAGTTTTAAACGCTGCGGGGAGGATGGTGGAAAGAATTTGGCAGGAATTACCCGACAATTATCCTGGAATCGGGGTCGATATTCATGTTGTCATGCCCAATCATTTCCACGGCATCATCATTTTACACCCACCCGTATCATGCGTAGGGGCAGGCCCCCGTGCCTGCCCAGATTCTCATGGATCACAAGGGGAAGGGCACCCACAGGGGGGTGCCCCTACATTGTCCTTACCGGATGTTGTGCATCGGTTTAAATCAATGACCACCGCCCGGTATCGTCAGGGCGTAAACCACCACAATTGGCCGCCATTTCCCGGAAAATTATGGCAACGCAATTATTACGACCGGATCATCCGCAATGAAAATGAATTGCACAACATCCGGCAATACATTTACGATAATCCAATGCAATGGGAAACCGATGAAGAAAACCCGGCCAACCACCAGCACAATACGTCGTAGGGGCGCTG
>JASFYS010000034.1:0-11686 GCA_045047095.1 Desulfuromusa sp.
GGCGGGGTGATTGCCACCAGCCAGAGAGGCATGCCCAACGATGTCTATTTCCAGATTGGCCTGTTGATTACTTTGGGACTGACAACCAAGAACGCTATTCTGATTGTCCAGTTTGCCAGAGCCAAGGTTGATGAGGGTCTCGGTTTGGTTGAGGCGACCTTGGAAGCGGCAAAATTGCGGCTGCGTCCGATCATCATGACCTCGCTGGCTTTTGGCTTTGGGGTTCTCCCTCTAGCGCTTGCTACGGGGGCGGGATCGGGAGCCCAGCGGGCCATCGGTACCGGTGTCATTGGGGGCGTTGTAACCTCCACCTTGCTGGTTACCCTTTTTGCTCCGCTGTTTTACGTGATGATCTATAAGGCGTTAGGCAAACAAAGAAAGAGTGTGACGATGGAACATGTTGCAGAAGAAAAGTCAAAAGGGCACGCAGATGAATAGACAAATATTGGTTTTATTGGCGGGACTGGTTCTTTTGTTAAGCGCCTGTTCTTTCGCTCCCAAATATGTACGGCCAACAGCACCGATTCCGGCTGCATGGCCACAAGGGTCTGCTTATAAGGAAGCCACCACTTCCGCTGCAGTCATGGTACAGAACCTGAGTTGGCGGGAGTTTTTCGTTGATTCGCAGCTGCAAAAAATGATCGATTTGGCGCTGGAAAGTAACCGTGATCTGCGCCTGGCCGTTCTCAACGTGGAGCGAGCCCGCGCGATGTATGGTATTCAACGGGCGGAACTCTACCCGGTTGTCAATGCTGTCGGCGCAGGAGGAAAACAGCGACGCTCCGCTGACCTGATCTCTCCTGGTGATCCACGTACCGTGGAGCAATATGGGGTCAATCTAGGAATTGCGGCCTGGGAGATCGATTTTTTCGGGCGTATTCGCAACCTCAAGGATCAAGCCCTTGAAGCCTATCTGGCGACCGATGAGGCCAGGCGTGGTGCACAAATCACCCTGGTTGCAGAAGTTGCCAGAACCTACTTGACCTTGGGTGCCGATCAGGAGAATTACCGCCTGGCACAAGAAACTTTGGCGACTCAACAGCAAGCCTATGAATTAATTCACAAAAGTTATGTTGTTGGTGTTGCGACTCAACTTGATTTGCGTCGTGCACAAATGCCGGTGGATATTGCCCGGGGTGATGTTGCCCGGTATGCGCAACGGGTAGCGCAGGACAAGAATGCTCTCATCTTACTGGCTGGTGGCACGATCTCCGAAGGCTTGCTGCCGACCGATCTGAGCAGTATTACGCTGCTACGGGAAATCTCTGCTGGTTTGCCTTCTGAGCTATTGCTGTTGCGGCCTGACATTCTGGCGGTAGAACATCAGCTCAAGGGAGCCTATGCTTTTATTGGCGCTGCACGATCTGCCTTTTTCCCGCGTATTTCGCTGACGACAACTATTGGAACTGCCAGTGCCGAACTCTCCGGGCTATTTAGCTCCGGCACCGGAACCTGGAATTTTTCCCCACAGATTGCCATGCCAATTTTTGATGCCCGAACCTGGGCGGCTTACCGGGTCAGTAAAGCTGATCAGAAAATTGCTTTGACCCGCTATGAAAAAAGTATTCAGACCGCTTTTAGAGAGGTTGCCGATGCCCTGGCCGTGCAGGGAACAGTGGATCAGCAGGTCGCTGCCCAGCAATCCCTGACGGAGGCCGTTGCTGAGACCTACCGGCTCTCCAATAAGCGTTATACCGGGGGGATCGACAGTTATCTGAGTGTTCTGGATGCGCAGCGCTCCCTTTATGGTGCACAACAGGGGCTGATCACGCTACGTCTGGCCAAACTGATTAATCAGGTGCAGTTTTATGCGGTTCTGGGGGGTGGTGCTTTCTGATAAATAGAAGGCACCCGCTCAGGTTATCCCTGGGGTTTTCCTTTTTACCAGTGCCAAGCAATTGCCGCAGAGGATCAATCCAATTCCAAGTATCCCTGAAAAAGTCCAATTGTAATCTTCCCAGAGGGTTGATAATAACAACGCGACAATTGGAAACAGCAAGGTTGTATATGCGGCTCTTCCGACCCCGATTCGTCCTATCAGAGTCAGGTAGCAACCAAACGCAATGACAGAACCAAACAGAGCCAGATAAACAAGTGACAGGAGATATGCAGGCGTGGTCTCAATAATCATCGGTGAGCCACTTAACCATGCGATCAGGAACATACCCAAAGCACCGTAGCTCATGCCATAAGCATTGGTCTGGATGATCGGCAGTTTTTTCTTCTGGTTACGGGCGGAGAGAATATTTCCAAGCGATGCCAGGTAAGTTGCGCCAAAGCTGAACAGCAGTCCGGAAAGAATGGGATCCGAAAAGTTGACGGTAGCCATTTCCGGCCAGAACAGCAGACCCAATCCGACCAGACCAAAAACACCGCCTAACATGACTTTCCATTCCATCGGGATCCCGAGGAAAATTCGTCCATTAACCAGGTTCATAATCACAATGGTTGAAAACACGACGGCAGCTAAGCCGCTGGTAATATAGACTTCTGACAGGTAAAAAAACAGATAGTTCAGGGCAAAGAGCATGATTCCCTGGAGCGCGATAAACTGGTGATCCCGGAAGGAAAAGCGCATTGGCCGTCGGGTCAGAAGACACCAGACCAGGAGAATCAGTGCAGCCAGGCCAAATCGGTAGGCGATAGAAAACGCCGGAGCAACAATCCCAAGCTGGTATTTGATTGCCAGCCAGGTTGAGCCCCAGATTAAAATCGTCATGATATAAAAAAATAGATTCCCCATGAAGTCCCTTTGGATCAGAAGAAAAAACCTGGTGAGTTTACACTGTTTTGTTGCTTCGACAAGAGGAAAGAATCTGTTTTTCGGCAGGACTGCAAAAAATAACTATTTCGGTTATAATTGGACGATCAACTTTAAAAAATGGAGTTCCAATGAATTTTGCATACCCTCAAGCGCTATTCCGTTGTTTTCTTTTGTTAATGATTGTCGGATTTCTGGTTCCGATTAATGTGTCAGCAGAGCAGACCAACCGTTTAATCCATGAGCAGAGCCCGTATCTGCTGCAACATGCCCATAACCCGGTTGACTGGTTTCCCTGGGGGGATGAGGCTTTTACCAAAGCTCATGCCGAGGGGAAACTGATTTTTCTCTCGATTGGATACTCAACCTGCCATTGGTGCCATGTTATGGAGGCTGAGAGTTTTACTGATAAAGAGGTTGCGGCACTCCTGAAACAAAACTATGTTGCCATCAAGGTTGATCGGGAGGAACGCCCGGATATCGATCAATTTTACATGCAGGTCGGGATTGAGCTAAGCGGTAGTGGTGGCTGGCCACTGACAATCATTATGACACCGGATAAGATTCCGATTTTTGCCGGAACCTATTTTGGCAAAGAGAGGAGTTATAATCGACCAGGATTGATGGAGATTCTGCCACAGGTTGCAGCTGCATGGCAGAAAGATCCGCAGCGGTTGTTGCAGGGCGGCAAGGTGGTTCTCAGCACTTTACAGCAGCGGCAAAATAGCTCGACCCAAACAAAGGACTTGACGGTTGCTCAGCTGAAGCAGGCTGAAACAGCCTTGCGGCAAAGTTTTGATGCGGCTCAGGGTGGATTCAGTGAAGCGCCCAAATTTCCCCGTCCGCATATTTTGAGTTTTCTTCTCCAACGTTATTATCGAACTGCTGACCCTGTGCTTCTGCAGATGGTTGAAAAAACCCTGCAGGCAATGCGTGCCGGGGGAATCTATGATCAGATCGGCTTCGGCTTTCACCGCTATTCGACGGATGCCGAGTGGCTGGTTCCACACTTTGAAAAGATGCTTTATGATCAGGCCGGATTGGCCCGGGTTTATCTGGAAGCATTTCAACTGACCGGGAAAGTTGAATATAAAGCGACTGCGAAAGAAATATTTTCCTATATTTTACGTCGTCTGCGCGATCCAGATGGGGGTTTCTATACCGCTGAGGATGCCGATTCAAACGGCGTTGAAGGCCAGTTCTATGTCTGGCAAGAGCAGGAATTAACTGACTTGCTGGGCAAGAAGAGGGGGGAACGCTTCGCACAAATTTATAATGTTCTGCCGACAGGAAACTTTTCTGCCTACATCCCGGGTGAACCGGCGGGAACCAATATCCTGCATCGCAAAAAATCTATCTCTGACTGGGCCAGGGCGCTGCAGCTTCCGTTGCCGGAGTTACAACAACAGCTCGAGGAGGATCGGATCCGCCTGTTTTCAGCCCGCGAACAACGTATCCATCCATTTCGTGATGACAAAGTGATCAGCGCTTGGAATGGCCAGATGATTTCTGCTCTGGCACTGGGAGCCAGAGCTTTGAGTGATCCGCAGTTATTGGCTGCGGCAGAACAAGCAACAAGCTTTATTTTCTTGCAGATGCAGACCGAAGAAGGTCGACTCCTGCGTCGTTGGCGCGGAGGACAGGCAGCCATCAATGCTTTTGCCAGTGACTATGCATTTTTGGCCAGAGGGATGTTGGATCTTTATCGGAGCAGTTTAAACCCCGTTTACCTGCAAAAAGCCCTGCAGTTGGCGGAACAATTGGCTTTGCATTTTACCGATCAGCAGGGACGGCTATTTGAAACCACGGCGGAGAGTGAGCTGCCGATGCGAACCAATGAACTCTATGATGGCGCACTGCCATCGGCGGGGTCTGTAACGGTTGAGGTTTATGCCCGACTCTATCTGTTGACCGGGAATAAACTCTGGAGTCAACGCGCTGACGCCTTGATGAAATCCTCAGCTGCGCAAATTAACCGTTATCCGGCGGGCTATACCCAGTTTCTTCTCGGTGCAAGTTTGCTGCTTGAGCCGACCCGTGAATTGGTGATTGTTGGTTTGAGCCACAGCCCTGATACTGCCGCTCTGCTGGCTGAAGTGCAACCGGAATTTATGCCAGAGACGACTTTGTTACTGCGCCCGACGGAGAGCCCGGGTGCGATCGACAAACTGGTTCCTTTCATTGAAGGAATGACCAGCGTCAATCATCAAGCCACAGCATATCTGTGCCAGGACTTTGCCTGCCAACGGCCACAAACTAAACCGGAAGTGTTGCGAAAATTGTTGCAGGCAAAATCTGAAAAATAGGTGTCGAAATAAAAAAGGGTTCTCTGATAAAAGAGAACCCTTTTTGCTGCTTAGAGTTGAAGTCTTACTCGGCTGATTTCAAGTACTTATAGTAATCAGAAGCGGTTGAAATGACCAACTTCCCGTTTTTGTTGATGGTTTTTTTGTACGATTCCATAGTACGCAGAAAAGTGTAAAATTCTTTGTCCTGATTGTAGGCTTCAGCGTAAATCGCCGCAGCTTCGGCATCGGCAGAACCACGTGTTTCCAATACTTTACGATAGGCTTCAGAGCTGATTTTTTTCAGCTCCCGTTGCATGGTTCCTAGGATCTCCAATTTTTCCCCTTCCCCCTCGGAACGATACTGGGCGGCAACCTTCTTCCGTTCATTGATCATCCGCTCATAAACCCGGAGCCGAACCTGTTCAACATAGTTGAGACGCTTGAACTGTACATCAATCAATTCAATTCCATACTCCGGAGTACTGGAGCCGGCCTCAGCAAGGATGCCAGCAAGAATATCCTCTCGCCCAACCATATCTTCAGGTGGAATCTGGATCCCATCGACCTCAAAACGTTCAGTTCCCGTGGCTTTATAATCACTACCGCGCACCAGTTCGACCAACAAGTGGCCGGAAACCGCATCGCGAACGACCGAATCAATAATATCATCGAGACGCCCCATGGCTCCCCGTTCAGTGGCGACAGTTTTGAAGAATAACAGGGGATCGGTAATTTTCCAACGGGCGGTGGTGTCGACCCAGATAAACTTCTTGTCTTTGGTCGGAATCTGGTTTGGATCACCATCCCATTTAAGAATACGCTTTTCAAAGCGATTAACATCCTGAATAAACGGGATTTTAAAATGGAGCCCGGGATATGAAACCGTACCAACAGGTTTGCCAAACTGGGTCACGATTGCCTGCTCAGCTTCATTGACGACGTAGAAACCGCCCTGGGCAATCAGAATAGCAACAATAACGACAAAAATTATAAATCCATTTTTCATTTGACTGCTCCTTCCATGGTTTTACGCAATGGGAGCAGCGGTAACAACCCACCGATCTTCTCATCCATGATGTAGGTTTCTTCCAAGTTTGGCAGAACTTGTTCCATTGTTTCAATATGGATTCGTCTGCGGGTGACTAACGGAGCCTTTTTGTATTCGGCCAGTAAAGCAATAAAACGGTTGGTTTCACCGCGTGCTTTATTGATCCGTTCGATAGCATAACCTTCTGCTTCCTGAAGCGCGCGTTTGGCCTCGCCCCGTGCTTTCGGGACTTCACGGTTGAACTGTTCGCGTGCTTGAAAAATAAGACTCTCTTTCTGCTGCTCTGCTTCGTTGACTTCGTTAAAGGCATCCTTAACCTGTTCAGGAGGATTGACATCCTGAAACTTGACGGTCACGATCCGTACTCCGATATCGTACTGTTTGAGAGTTGCCTGTAAAGATTGTTGAATTTTGTCAGCCAACGCGGCCCGATCGGTGGTGAGAACCTGGGTGACATTGGCATCACCGATCGCTTTACGTACCATTGCTTCGGCAATATCGCGGATTGTTCCAACAGGATCCTTGATCTTGAAAATATATTTGAACGGATCGGCAACCTGAAATTGAACAATCCATTCCACGTCACTGACATTTAAATCTCCGGTCAGGGTCAGGGATTCTTCCTCCAGCCCTTGCTTGTTATAGGTGGTTCTTATCCCGGGAGTTATGGTGCGGTAGCCAAATTCTTCCTTCAATACGCGCCCGGTAGGCACCAGGTAGACCTGTTCAACCCCAAAGGGAATTTTGAAGTGTAGCCCTGGATTGGAGAATTTAGAGAACTTTCCAAAACGCAGCACCACCCCGGTTTCTTCAGTATCGACCTTATACATACTGCTTGATCCACCAATGAGCGCAGCAATAATTGCTATGACAATTAATATGGGCAGAAAACTTTTTTTCGGATCAAATTTAAGCTTATTTTTAACTTGATTAGCTATTTCAATGACCTTTTTTTCCAAGTCTTCACCGGAAGGACCTTGTCCCCAATCTTGCATCATGACCTCTTTCTGTTGTAGATGGGTTTTGGAACTATTCATTTATGTTCAGAATATAGAATTATAACAGATTCCACTGGTGAGCGGTTATTCTTATTTTTTGTTCAGCATCTCCAGATTTTTTTGTCATTGCCTGCTGGCAGATTCTCTTTTAGAGAGATATACTCTAACTTCAAAAATACTTTGCCAAAGGAGAAACCCATGAAAGTGATAGTCGATCTTTGTGTTGTCCCCCTGGGAGTCGGGGTCTCAGTTTCAAAATATGTCGCCCTCTGTCAGCAAATTCTTGAAGAGGCAGGACTGAAAATCCGTTTACATGCTTACGGGACCAATATCGAAGGGGAGTATGATCAGGTGTTTGCCGCGATTCGCCGCTGCCATGAAGAGATACACGCCGCTGGTGTCCCACGCATCAGTACCACAATTAAGCTGGGAAGCAGGGTTGATCGTGAACAGACCATGGCCGATAAATTAAAGAGTGTAGAAGACAAACTGGCACAATAATTTTTTATGATAGTAAAAATCTGTCGCTTTAACTGCTTCGATCAAGGATTGCACTATGAAAGCACTGGTCAAAAGAGAATCTGCCCCCGGACTCTGGTTGGAAGAGATGCCGGAACCCGACATCGACATCAACGACGTTCTTATCAAGGTCAAACGTACCGCAATTTGCGGAACCGATTTGCATATCTATAACTGGGATGCCTGGGCACAGAAAACTATCCCCGTACCAATGATTGTCGGGCATGAATTTGTCGGTGAGATTGTTGACGTTGGCTCCAATGTGATTGATTTCAGCCCGGGTCAAATTGTCTCTGGTGAAGGCCATGTCGTTTGCGGTCGCTGCCGTAACTGTATGGCTGGCCGGCGCCATCTTTGTGCCCATACCAGTGGTATCGGTGTGAATCGACCTGGCGCCTTTGCCGAATATCTGGTACTTCCCATGTCCAATGTCTGGGAACATCGCCCGGGGATCGATCTGGATGTCGCCGCGTTGTTCGATCCTTTTGGTAATGCCGTCCATACTGCCCTGCAATACGACCTGCTTGGTGAAGATGTGCTGATTACTGGCGCCGGTCCAATCGGTGCCATGGCTGCTGCCGTATGTCGTCACGCCGGTGCCCGGCATATTGTGATTACCGATATTAATCCGCAGCGGCTCGAATTAGCCAAAACCTTGGGAGCGACCTATACTATTGATGTCAGAAAGGAAAACGTTGCTGCTGCGCAAAAGAAACTGGGAATGGCGGAAGGCTTTGATGTAGGACTGGAGATGTCTGGAAATCCCTTAGCTTTCAAAGATTTGCTGGCGAATATGTGCCACGGTGGCAAGGTGGCAATTCTGGGTATTCCTAGTGATGATGTCGCCATCGATTGGAATACAGTCATTTTCAATATGCTCACCCTTAAAGGTATTTACGGGCGGGAAATGTATGAAACCTGGTACAAGATGTCGGTGCTGATCGAGTCAGGGCTGGATATTTCGCCAATTATCACCCACCGCATGAATTATACCGAGTTTGAGCAAGGTTTTACTGCCATGAATGCCGGTGAAGCGAGTAAGGTTATTCTGAACTGGGAATCTTGATAGCGTTGCAAAAAGTCCGTCCTGCTGTGTTGGAGCATTTTTCAGGACTTCGATATACGGATGTAGGTCTTCACCCCCTGAAAAACACTATGCCTTACCGGACAAAATTTTCGCTTAGCTATGTGAATGTAAGTTTAGCCTCTGATTAAGGAGAAAAGAGCTGTGTACGGTAAATTTCAAGACTACTTAAGTACCGAACTCGAAGCCATTGAGACTGCAGGTTTGTATAAACGTGAACGTCTCATTACCACTCCGCAAAATGCTCACGTCGGGGTCAGCGGCGGTGGCGAAGTCTTAAACCTCTGCGCCAATAACTACCTTGGCTTAGCTCAACACCCGGAGGTTAATGCCGCCGCCAAACTTGCTCTGGAAGAGTGGGGTTTTGGCATGGCCTCGGTTCGTTTTATCTGCGGAACCCAGACCCTGCATAAACAACTTGAAAACAAGCTCAGCAATTTTTTGGGAACCGAGGACACCATTCTCTATCCATCCTGTTTTGATGCCAACGGCGGCTTGTTTGAAACCTTGATGGATGAAAAAGATGCAGTCATTTCTGATGCACTCAACCATGCCAGTATTATTGATGGGGTTCGCTTGTGTAAGGCCGTGCGTTATCGCTATCGTAACAGCGACATGCTCGATCTGGAGGAGCAGTTACAAGCTGCCGATAAAAATGGCGCACGTTTTAAACTGATTACAACCGATGGGGTTTTCTCCATGGATGGCTATATTGCCAGAATTGATGAAATCTGCACACTCGCGGAAAAATATGCTGCTTTAGTACATGTGGATGATTCCCATGCCACTGGTTTTATCGGTGCTGGCGGTCGAGGCACCCCGGAATATCGGGGTTGTATGGATCGGGTTGATATTATTACCGGAACCCTGGGTAAAGCTCTAGGTGGCGCTGGGGGTGGTTTTACCAGTGCACGCAAAGAGGTTGTTGAGCTATTGCGGCAGCGCTCGCGACCCTATCTTTTCTCCAATACAGTGGCACCACCGGCAGTGGGCGGGGCGCTGAAGGCCATTGATCTGGTGAGTGAATCGAGTACGTTGCGTGATCGGTTGCGAGAAAATACTGCGGTTTTTCGTCAGGGGTTGGAGAAGCATGGTTTTGAACTCTTGCCGGGCGAACACCCTATAGTCCCGGTGATGCTGCATGATGCCATGATCGCAGGAAGATTTGCCGATGCCATGTTGGCGCAGGGTGTCTATGTGGTGGCATTTTCTTACCCGGTGGTTCCAAAAGGGGCGGCACGGATTCGTACGCAGATGTCGGCAGCCTTAACCCCGGAGGACCTGGAATTTGCAATAGACGCTTTTGGTCGAGTAAAAAAACAGCTGGGTCTCTAGCCGGCTGTTAAAAAGCTAGGTCATCTCCCCGAAAAGTAATGGCTATCGAAAGTAGGATTTTTTCGTAAGTTAACGCAGAGGAGATTCTTAATGAAAGGATTACGATTCAGCGACAGCCAGGTCATGGCTACTTTGAAACAATCAACAAAGCCAGCCCTTTTGGACTGGCTTTGTTGATTGCCGGTAAGTTTGCAACTTTGGTTTGGAGCAATACTGTTTATGGAAGCATTGCCGTAAGTTGCGGTTTGTCTCGTTTCATAACAAACAGGTAGCTTTCTTTCAGTTTTTTAGTAAAAATGGTTCCGATCCAGAGGGGACTCCAGACAACTCCGGCCATTAGCCAGCGTTTCATTGCGCCAGAGTCAATTTTATCAGCTTTAATGGTGAGGTCGACCTTCTCGTATCCCTGATGAGAGATCTGTACCTGATGCTGACTTCCAGTGCTGAGAGCATAGTCAAATTGGACTGGAGTTTCTCCAATCTCCGTTCCATTAATCGTGACCATAGCTCCCGGTGGTTCGGATTGAATCAGGGCTTGATGGGGTGCACATGCGCTGAGAAATGCAACCAGCACAAAAAGGGTCAATAGTCTACTTTTCATTTGGGTGCTCCTTTTTACTGAACCAACTTTCCGGCAACTTTTTATGCTGCAATGCTTGTGCCTTTTAAACGTGTTAATTGGATATTTTTCCCTTCCTGGAAATAAAAAAATAAGCCATCAGATATTGACAGGATAGCCCTTCTCCAATGAACATCTATTGCTTTATCGACATTTTCAGATAAGACTTAAGATCTTATTTTAGCGCCATAATTTGTTCGGATGTGCAGAATTTGCGTGAATTTACAGTCAGTGGTTACCTGGAGGTGAGATAGTCGCTCAAAAAGCTACCGGTATAAGAATTTGTAGATTGTGCGACCTCTTCTGGTGTCCCTGCCGCAACAATCGTTCCCCCCAGAGCGCCACCCTCCGGGCCAAGGTCAATAACGTAATCAGCCGTTTTTATGACATCCAGGTTGTGTTCAATCACCACCACAGTATTCCCGGTTTCAACCAGCCGATTAAGAACCTCAAGCAGCTTATGGATATCGGCAAAATGCAATCCGGTGGTTGGTTCGTCGAGAATATAGATGGTTTTTCCGGTTGCCCGTTTACTCAGTTCGCGGGACAGTTTGACCCGTTGCGCTTCGCCACCAGAGAGGGTCGTCGCACTTTGACCTAACTTGATATACCCAAGGCCGACGTCACGTACAGTCTGCAATTTATTATTGATTTTAGGAATGTTTTCAAGAAATCTGCTGGCCTGATTGACGGTCATATCCAGAACATCGGCAATACTTTTCCCTTTATATTTCACCTCCAGAGTCTCCCGATTGTAGCGCGCCCCTTTGCAGACTTCACATTGCACATAGACATCAGGCAAAAAGTGCATTTCAATCTTAATGATCCCATCACCGCTGCAGGCTTCACAACGACCACCTTTGACGTTAAAGGAAAAACGTCCCGCTTTGTAGCCACGAATTTTTGCCTCTGGTAACTTGGCAAACAGCTCCCGAATATCGGTAAAGACGCCCGTATAGGTCGCCGGGTTGGAGCGTGGGGTACGTCCAATCGGGGATTGGTCAATATCGATGACCTTGTCGAGCAATTCCAAT
>JASFYS010000035.1:0-12517 GCA_045047095.1 Desulfuromusa sp.
GAAAATATCAAGCAGGGACACTTAGCGGAGGCGATTCAATATCGAGGGTTGGATCGAAAGGTGGAATAGATGACAGAAAAAGCATAATGACGTGAGCCATCTGTCCCGTTTGACAGTCCACAACTTGATCGAGATCGTCAGCTGATGATTTCCGCAAGGTCATGGCGAAGCGGATTTATAATCGAATAATCTCTCAGTTCGATGGGGGTTTTTTCTGTGCTTGCACAGATCAGAGCACAGCGGGTTTCCCGGTTCTTAAACAGCGGGGCAATTTTGTGGAAATTAAGTTTGCGTTTATCGATTCTCTCTGCCGATTTTGCTTCAATGAGGTGCAGCTTACCGCCTAGTTCAACGATAAAGTCCATCTCGACCCCGTTCTGGTCACGATAAAAAAACAGCTGACGTCCCGGTTTAACCGGCAGGGTTTTTATTATTTCGGCAAATACCAGATTTTCCCAGATGTGTCCCGAATGTGGAGATTTAAAGTAGTTTTGCCGATCCTGTACATTGAGGAGATGGCAGAGCAACCCGGTGTCAGCAAAGAACAATTTTGGTGCTTTGACCAGTCGCTTGCCGATATTGGCAAAGAACGGCGGCAGCAGATAGATAATACCGCTGGCCTCGAGTGCCCCCAACCAGCTCTTGATGGTGACCGCTGAAACACCAACATCTTTGGCCATGTCGGTGTAGTTGAGCAGTTGTCCGGTTCTGGTGGCACAAATCTGGACAAAGCGTTGGAAATCACGCAGGTTAGTGACCTGGATCAAGGTCTTGAGATCACGCTCCAAATAGGTCTGGACATAGTCTTCGTAGAATGATTCGGGATTGATTGCAGGATTGCTCCATAACTCAGGGTAACCACCTTTCCAAAGGTGATCGAAAACTGTGGTGGCAGAAATACCTGCAACACCTCTGAGCTCTTTTGCACTTAATGTTTCAAGCTGCAAAATACCGATGCGACCGGCAAGGCTTTCACTGACCCCCTTCATCAACTCCATTTTCTGACTGCCGGTCAAAATCCAGCGACCACAATCATCTCTATTGTTATCAATACGGATTTTCAATTCCCGCAACAGAGATGGTGCATACTGAATCTCATCAATAATTGTTTGCCCGTCAAATCGGTCAAGAAAAGAGCTGGGATTCTCCTCTGCTTCTGCCGCCACAATAACCCGATCGAGAGTCACGTAATCAGCCGCGGGAAACATTCGTTGCAGTAACGAGCTTTTCCCCGTCTGCCGTGCTCCGGTAACTAGGACTGCCGGGCGGGATGTGCAGGCAGTTTCAATCTTCTCTTTTAATAATCTAGCAATCCACATAATATATCCGATTAAGATAAACCAAAATATAGGTATAGATTATCTTAAACAATAACAACTGTCAATGTATAATTGGGGTTATGTAAGCTCGCCCTTTGGTATGGATATCCCCGGCGCACACAACAACATCGGCCAAACCACGATAAGGGAGCTGAGGCTGGTGGTGAAACTCAAGGTGCATATCAGATACCGGAAAGATTTTCATTTTTAAACTCTTTACTCAAAAATGTGCTTTTGTTTTTATCAATCACGACTTCAAAATAATATTTATCAACTCTCTGAAACAGGTAATGCTTCAATATTACGCTATGGAGCGGTTTCTGTATTACCTGTCACAATTTGAGTCTTCCACCGCCAAATATATTACCGATCGGGAAGAAATGTCTTGTGTTTTTTTCCCTCCACTTATATTCTTCCCGAGAAGGATGATTTTCAATCATGGAGACATCATGAACAACAAAAGCATACCGAACGGGAACATTTTAACTCCCGCACAGCTCGGTACCCTGATCCGCCAAGTACGCAAAGAGCAAGAGATTACCCAAGAGGATCTCTCATCCCTTGTTGGCGTAGGACCACGACTGATTGGTGAGATCGAGCGGGGGAAGCCAACCGCAGAAATCGGCAAAGTATTTCAACTGCTGGCCGGCCTGGGATTGGTCATCTCTATTCAAACCCGTACCACAAGGGATCATCGGGAATAGACCATGAAAATAATCACTAAGCAACTCGAGGTCTATCTGGGAGACCGCCACATTGGGATACTGAGTCGGGAGCACGGACGGCTTGCCTTTGTTTACGACTGTCAATGGCTGGATGATCCCCGCAGCCATCCTTTGTCCCTCTCGCTGCCTTTGCGTGGAGCACCGTTTGCCGACCCCGAAATCCGGATCTGGTTTGGCAACCTTTTGCCGGAGGGAGATTTTCTTAATGCCGTTGCTCGCCACCTGGGAAAAAGTACCGGCGATGTCTTCGGTCTGCTCGTTGATCTCGGAGGGGAGTGCGCAGGCGCGATCAGCCTTTTGTCGCCAGGAAAAGCTTCACTGGAAACCGGTCGCTACCAGTCGTTTAGTGAAGATGAACTCTTTGCCATGGTGTCCGCCAATCCACCCCTGCTTCTGTTGGCCGGTGAGACAGGCATACGCCTGTCTCTGGCCGGGGTCCAAAATAAGGTGCCGGTTTATGTCGATGGCAATAATATTCTCAAGGCGACCGGAACCCTGGCGACCACCCACATTCTCAAGCCCCCGATCCATACGGCAATCTCTCTGCCCCACACTGTAGAAAATGAAGCCTTTTGCATGCGGTTAGCTGACAAATTGGGTCTCGTCGTGCCGAAAGCAGAAGTGCGTACAGTTCGCAACCAGAACTTTTACCTGGTGATGCGCTTTGATCGTCGTCGTGAACAAGGACGAATCGAGCGTCTGCATCAGGAAGACTTTTGTCAGGTTCTGGGCATTGAGGCCAACCTCAAATATGAAGAAAGTGGCGGACCTACGTTGTCGGCAATTTGGCGCATTCTGCGCAGCCACAGTTCGGCACCGGCTGTGGACGGACGGCAGCTGCTACGCTGGATCGCCTTCAATTTTCTAATCGGCAACGCCGACGCTCATGGAAAAAATCTCGCGCTGCTTTACGATGAAGCTGGAAGTGTGCGCCTGGCGCCTTTTTATGACCTCCTATGCACCACCGCTTACCCGGAGCTTGATCAGCGTATGGCCATGCGTCTGGGGGGCGAGCGACGGCCGGATCGATTGCGCCGCAAGCACTGGGAACGTTTGGCCGTGGAATTGGAAATCTCTCCTCGGGCGGTTTTTGGTGAGCTGGAAAATTTGACACAGGCTATCGATAAAACAGCAGAAGCTCTTGCCGGTGAATTCAAAGATCGCTATGACTGCGGCGATACCATAAACGCCATCCTGGAGATCATTCGTCGCCGGAGCGGGCGAGCTTGGGCTTTTCTCGGGGGGCGACCGGAGTAAAGAACCAAGAGCTATCAACTTCATGTCAACGTAAACATTATCTGGAACAGGAAACCGTCTTCTCAACCCGGTTGTGCAGAAAGCATTCAACCTCTTTCCGGTTCCGCCGACATGGCTTGTGCCATCCACCCAGCCAGTCGGACAGCTGTTCAGGATCACGGTTCCTTTTGGCTCCAAGCTGCTCCGATGTCAGGCTTGCTGCCCTTTCTTTCGGAGAAGTCCCACCAAAGCGTTGAACGGCACCTGCCCCCTGATCTACAGGATGGGGAACCCTCAGCAGTTATTCGGACTCGAGTTAAAGCAGCACAGGCGATTCAAAGAGAGAGATTAGCCCCTTATGGTCTTCATGCCAACTCAGCCATGGCGACACGTCACATACGTAAGTTCTGTCCCGTTGATGATGCTGGTCAGGAACTATTGGAAATGGTGGTTGACAAGCTTGGCATGTCAGCACGCAGCTATAGCCGGATTCTTAAAGTTGCCCGGACGATTGCAGATTTGGCTGGAGAAGAGAATATTCAGCAGGGACACCTGGCGGAAGCAATTGAGTATCGGGGGGTTGGATCGGAAGGTAGATGAGGAAACAAAATCGCAGGCCCTGTCATTCTAAAGGTAGGAATATTCGCAGTTTTTTTCCTGTGTTGAATCAAAGCTCAGACTCGAATGATCGGCGGAGAGAGGTGACGCTCATGAGTTATACTTCCACCGAAAGCTGAAGTACTGTTCACCTGACACAAAATAGATGCTCCGCTTCCAAACAGTCCTGCCTAGGCAGCCGATACCTCAATCTTTCTAACCACATCCAAGTTGATTTTTTGCCGGACTTGCCACAGATTATATTGATCCTGCATCGCCAGCCAGCTTTCAGGTGAACGTCCCAAGGCAATCGACAGCCGTAGCGCCATCTCTGAAGAAATCGCGCTCTGGCCATTCAAAAGGCGATTCAGGGTAGACGACGAGACATCAAGAGCCTCGGCAACTTTTCTAATGCTGAGATTGGAAGGTTCAATGTACAACTCACGAATAAATTCGCCGGGGTGTGGTGGATCATAGATTGCCATCAGTGATAATCCTCATAGTTAAGCAAATAGACGTTGCTGTCGCGAAATTCAAACGTTAAGCGCCAGTTGCCACTGACTGAAATCGCCCAGATATTTCTACGTTCTCCCTTGAGAAGATGAAGTTTGAAGCCGGGGATGTCCATATCTTCAATCAACGTGGCCGTATCCAGAGCCACCAGTTGCAACCGGAGTCGCTTTTTATGAATGGGTTGAATACCTGCGCTGCTTCCCATTTCGTAAAAACGGTGTAAACCTTTGTGCCTGAAGGACTTGATCATAGAAGTAATATAGCTTGTTGCGTATTGCGCATCAAGCATAAAGATCAGATTAGTTTAAATTCTACGTCGCCATATCAATCAATCTTTTGTCATCTTGCAATCGAGTTTTCTGGTATTGCGAGATAGGAACTGTGCTCTAGAAACAGAAGAATTCGGGGGACAAATCGTTTCCAATTGCCCATCCATACTCCCAGTTCCAAACCGTCGAGGTGGTGACACCGAGCTTGGCAGCAACATCTTTTTGATATAATCCGAGTTCAATTCTGCGTTGCCGCAAGTGATCACCGAGAGTGACGGGTTCGTGGGTAAATTCTTCAAGTACTGGAATGGTTAGGGGTATTTCTATTCTCCCAGAAGGCTTATCAGACTTGAAATTGTTGGTAAAGGGGTTCACACCCCTGTAAGTGCGGATTTCTCGGCGATCCCCAGCACGACTGTACCTGTACTCCGTTGATATTCGCCAACGGGTCAATAAAGCGAGACAGATTCAACTCAAAAGGCTTGCCCCTTTCGGTCTACACGCTAACAGTCAGATGCAAGTTCGCCACATCCGTAAGTTCTGTAAACTTGACGAAAAAGGGGATGCCCTGCTGGAACAAGTCACTGATAAACGGGGACTTTCAGCACGCAGCTTCACCCGGATTCTCAAACTGGCACGAACCATTGCTGATTTAGCAGGGGTCGAACAGATTGAATTTCTCCATTTAAGTGAAGCGATTCAATATCGAGGACAGGATCGGAAATTGGGGCAACTCGCAGGGAAGAACATAGCGGTACAAGCGTTTCTGCTAATGTTCGGCTTTATTTAGCCAATCAACTTTTCGATATGTTGTATTAATTCTCCAGGTAAATCAATCACGATATCAGCTTTAGAAATCTCACTATATTCACCAAACCCCCAGGCGGCACCAATAGAGAAGATGTTATTTATTTTGGCTGCGTGGATATCGTAATGGGTATCCCCGACCAAAACGCTCTCATCTTTCCTACAGTTGTATTCAGTTAATATATGCTGTACCAGTTTTGGTTTAGGAATTTCCGATGCCCCGCCATAGATCCCTCGAAAATACTGATCGAGCTGAAAATGGTTAAGGACATCACGGGCGATATCTGTCTGTTTGGTTGTCGCAATAAAAAGGTGGTAACCCCGTTCAGCTAACAGCGCAAGGATATCACCAATCCCTGCGTATAAATCATTGATTTTGTAGCCTGCAGTTGTGTAGTCCTCACGGAAAAACCGAACCGCTTCTGCCAGAGTAGCATCATCAGATGTTTCCAGCAGGCTGCTGAACGAGTCCATTAAGGGAGGACCGATATAACGGTTCACTTCCGTTTGCAAAATTGCCGGGGCATTCATCTTGTCCAGGGCATAGTTAATCGATTGAAAAATGCCCCCGCTGGAATCGCTGATTGTTCCATCAAGATCAAAAATAACCGTTTTCATGTTCGTCTTCTCTGGATGATAAAGCAGTTCATTGATTGTCACCATTCGTAAACCATGGTCACAAGAAAATCAATCTTTCAAGCAGCTTTCAACGGCACAAATAATCGTTTCATATCCGGTGCAACGGCAGAGATTGCCGGCGTGCTCTTTGCGGATAAGATCGCGGTCGACGCTCTGACCTTTATGTTTTTCGACAAAAGCGGTCGAAGTCATAATGAAACCGGGGGTGCAATAGCCACACTGGACGGCCCCGGCATCGATATAGGATTGTTGTACTTGCGAAATTTTTCCGTCTTTAATTTCACCTTCTACAGTGCGGATCGTTTTGCCATCGGCCCAGACCGCCAGATACATACAGGAATCGATCGGGGTGTTATTGATCAGCACAGTGCAGGCACCACATTCGCCGACACCACAGCCCTGCTTCACACTGGTCAGACCTTCCTCACGCAGTAGTTCGAGCAGTGACAATCGGACATCAATATTTATAGTGTGGTGTTCATCGTTGACTACAAAAGAAATTGTTTTTCTCATTGCCGCATTCCTGTATCTTCAATGGCCGCCGTAATGACTCTTTTGGCCAGGGTTTTAATCACCTGCAAACGGAAATTTTTTGATGCCCGCCAGGAATCACGTGGGTTCAGATCTTCCATCACCAAAGCAGCAATCGTCTCAATATTTTCAGTGGTCGCCTGCTTACCCCGCGCTGCATTCTCTGCCGTCTGTGCCCGCATCGGTTTCGGTGCTGCCACGGTGAAGGCAATCTTTAACTCTTCAATATTTTTTCCATCGAGTTTGCAGGTCGCAGCACAGCCAATTGTCGCAATATCCATGGCGTTACGCATGGCATATTTATAATAATTAGCGCCGAACCCAGCATAGTTTTCATGCTTTATCGTCACCGCTTTAAGGACGTCTCCCTGCTCCAGAACAACTTTCCCTGGCCCCAGATAAAATTCTCTGATGGGTACGTCACGAGTCCCCTTGACCCCTTCGATCTCCAACACTGCATCCAGGACAAAAAGAGCTGCGGCACTATCGGCACTGATGGCACCATTGCATAAATTCCCCCCGATAGTGGCAACATTACGCACCTGAGGGCCACCAATAGTTCCCGCTGCCTGAGCAAGAACCGGGACACATTCGTTAATGGGATCACTCTCCATCAGCTGAGAAAAGGTCACCGCGGAGCCGATGGAAACATCACCGTTCGGTTTTTTCTCGATATTCATCAACTCAGCCAAATCATGAATATCAATCAGTTCAGTATAATCCTCTTCACCTTCGCGTAACCGAATCAAAACATCGGTTCCCCCAGCTATCAACTTTGCTTGCGGGTTCTTTTCCAATAGCGAAACTGCTTCGCGGACTGATTTTACTTTGCTATATCTTTCAATGTTAAACATTTCACACTCCTGAGTTGAAGCTCTTGAAACGACTTATTGATATTTCCCGACTATATTAATCCCACCTGTTTAAACTGTTCGAACAAGCTCTTAGGAGACATCGGCAACCGGTCTGGTGCAACACCAGTTGCGTCAAGGATTGCATTACGAATCGCTGGAGCGGGTGAAATAGTTGGCGGTTCTCCCAGCGATTTCACCCCATAGCTTGAAGTCGGTTCGTCAGTTTCAACAAAAGCACAATCCAGATCTGGCATATCGGTTATTGTCGGAAACTTATAATCAAGCAGGTTGTTGTTGTAGATCCTGCCGGAGACTTCATCGACCAGTAACTCCTCAAAAAGAGCCGCTCCAATACTCATGAACATACCACCATGGACCTGACCTTTAGCCGTCAGTGGGTTGATAATTTTACCTGAGTCATGAATATTGACGATCTGCTTGATAGTGACTTTACACAGTTCAATATCAACATCCACAGCAACAAAAGTACAGCCAAAGGAGGGAGCATTGGTCTGCGTCTTAAAAGAGACTTCGCTGGTAATTTGCCCCCCTCTCTGTTTGTGGTAATAAGAATCTGTTGCCAGATCACGCAGCGTTATCAACGTTGTCTCTGGTTGTGCGCTATAAACCACCCGATCTCCGGCAATCGTCAATGCATCTTTCGCCTGCCCGGTTATCGTTTCAGCATAGGTTAAGATTTTCTCGCGCAAGCTAACCGAAGCCTTATAGACAGCCTGACCGTTAACATAGGTTTGACGTGAAGCATAAGCCCCCGTATCAAAGGGGGTATAATCGGTGTCCTGAGTTGAAATAACTTTGACATCAGCGTAATTAATCCCGGTGGTTTCAGCCGCCATTTGAGCAAAAGCAGTATCTGACCCTTGACCAATCTCAGTTGCACCCACATGAACATGAACCGAGCCATCAGGATTAAGAACCAGCCGACAACTGGCGATCTCTACATTGCCAGGGTAAGTTCCAGAAGCATAGCTGAAACATGCGACACCGATACCTGACCGCATTACCCCGGTTTTTTTATCGGCGTATGCGCTCTTTTTACCGTCCCAATCAAAAATCTCCCGACCTTCTATCAGACACTCTTTCAAACCATGGGTCAGTATTTTCTGCTTGTTATAGGGGTTGATATCTCCGGGAAGACCAACATTCTGCAGGCGGAATTCCAAAGAATCGATCCCCGCTTTACGTGCCATATCCTCCATCAAACACTCGGTAATAAAAACAACCTGTGGGGTTCCATAAGCACGCATGGCTCCGGCACATGGCATATTGGCATAGATGGTTTTAGCGTTATAGCGGATCACCGCACGCGGATACATGGTACAGGTCTTGGAACCACCAGCAATAGCGATTGCATGGCCGTGAGAGGCGTATGCTCCGGTGACCGAAACAACATCCAGATCAAGAAACTTGAGCTCCCCGTCGCGGGTAATTCCCCCTTTGGCTTTGCCGTAGAAGGGATGGCGGGTTCGTGTCGTGGCGATAGTCTCTTCACGAGTCAGGTTAAGCTGTACCGGGGTTCCATTCATTTTCCAGGTGAGAAAAGCCACAATCGGCTCAATAATGACATCCTGTTTTGCTCCAAAACCACCACCGATATAAGGTTTGACAACCTTGATGTTGCCGACTGGAAAGTTGATCGCTTCACTGGTAATTCTGCGGGCGATATGGGGAATCTGCGTTGAGGAAACAACAACAATATTGTCACCATCCTCCATGTAGGCATAGGCAATATGGTTTTCCAAATGACAGTGTTGCACCATAGAAGTGGAGTATTCACCCTCAAGAACGATTTCTGCCGCTTTTTCTGCGGCTTTGACTTCGCCCCCCACTTCGTAACTGTGGGCACCAACAATGTTACCTCCGGGATGAATTTTTCGTGCATCAGGGGCAAGAATAGCTTCCGGAGTCACTAACGCTTCATAGGTTTCATATTCAACCTCAACCTGTGCTGCTGCCTGCTGGGCAATCAGTTCAGTGTCAGCGACGACAATCGCGATTTCATCCCCCTCTAAACGGATGTTCTGAGTTAACAGCAATCGATCCGCCACATCGGCAGCAGCTCGATCAATCGCATAAGGGTGTCCTGCCGTCGCAAACAAATTTTTCGGCACATCTGCATAAGTAAAAATAGCCCGCACACCTTCTATCGCCCGAGCTTTTTGCGTATCTATTTTAGTGACTCGCCCATGAGCAATAGTACTGCGCACATAGACGGCATGCTTCAAGCCCTTTACGGCAAAATCTTCAGTAAATTTTGCCCGGCCAGAGACCTTGGCCAGAGCATCCTTACGTTCGACCGACTTTCCAATAGACATCAACAACCTCCAGACAATTTAGATATTTTGTGCTTACAACTTAACCAAGGGTTGAAAACCATTTTAATACCGCAGGCACAACGCAGATAATTTTTCACCCCCCGGTTAGAGATAGTTATGGAGAATCGCCTCTAAAACACCGCCACCAATCGCTCGCGATTTTTCAGACACCAGAGAGCAATAGGCAACTTCACCACGCGGGTCAACATCTCCCAGCTTGGTTCCCTCTTGCACCGGAGTTTCAGAACGTAACAACCCGCGGATCACCCCGTCCAGTTTACTCGGGATCGGAAGTTCATCGACAAACCCGAACGGCTCGCCTTGTTTGATCATATCACCGATCTGATGATCGGTTTTGAAGGTTCCAGCCGTTGGCGACCAGAGCACCCGTTCAACCGTGTACCCGGCAATCATACCGGGGGCACCGGTGTTTGGTTGGGCAGGGCCGGAATAGATTGTTGAACCGAGAAAATGACCCCGATTTGTTTCAATAATGCAGTGGACATCTTTCCCGGCATCGAACCCCGGCCCCAGACCAATCACTAAAGGGGCTTCAGCCATCGTTGTCCCGATATTACGTTTAGCCAAAATTGCATCCACCACGACATCGGGGGAGATCTGTTGCAACGTTGACCACTGGGGATCGACGATGATTGCGATTTCACCCGCGGCAAAAACATCCTCAAACTGTTCGGCGCTACAACACAGTCGTGCGGTAATCCCTTCAACGGTCTGGATTCCGTGATAGACCGCTTCGGCATAGCTGACATTTCGCCGCACCGCCAATGGTCGCTCTGTTTCAAGCAAAATCAGACGTTTCAGCCCCGCCTTATATAGACGAGCGGCGACCCCCGTTGCGAGGTCACCGCCGCTCTTGATACATATTGTCAAATTTTTTAATGGTTTATTATTCATAGGATCACTTATTTGCAACAGGGAGATTAGGTCTAACGTTCTTATACAATACTATATACTGGACAATCGGCTCAAGATCAGCTCTCATTTCCTTGTCGTCCTTAAACAAGACTTTCTGAGCCTCCAGCGTATCAGGATTAAGGGAAACCGACATTTGATCATCCTCGTAAGTGAATCCGCCGTTAGCTTCGGTCAAGACCGCGATCCCATCTCCACCCTTGACCTTGATCTTCATGCTTTGAGCGTCGCTATAAATGAAACCGAAATCAGCGTTAGCAAAGCTCTCTTCGGTGATATGGAATTTGGGCTTGTCCTTGTATGGATCGCCAGCACTCGGGCAGAACAGGGTACAGTTACCACACTCGTTACAATAGTCCCCGATATTAATGATCTGGTATGGCTGACTGATCGTCGCACTGCCTTTGCGCACAATTTCGACAGTGCCATTGCTGCTGACAGCTGTTTCCAGTGGCACCGTGACGGCTTCGGTCAGAGGATAGTACATATTGCTGCGATTCGGGCAGACAGTGGTACATATATTACAGACCAGATCACACTGCAGACAACGTGACGCCTCCTGAACAGCAGCATCATCGGTAAGCGAGGTCATAAACAGATCAAAATTGATCCGACTCTCAGCAGCTACTTCGGGCAGATCCGGGCCAAAGCCCCGTCTAGCCTGTTTAATCTGTAGAATATTAAGATCAGGCTGTCGATCATCGCGCGGCGAATAAAACCCGTGCCGCTCCTGATGAGATTTCTCCATAATCTGCAGAGCAACATTCTGCCCATCAGCAATAGCATTGATCAGGCTCGACGCACCACGCATCGCATCACCACCGGCAAAGACATTGTCGAGAGTTGTTTCATAAGTGGCCTGATTGACCTCCAGTTTGTCCTCCGGGTAGAAATCGAGGACTACCTGCTGACCAATGGCCGGGATGATCAGATCGGCTTCGATGACACTCTCCGAGTTCTGAATCTTAATTGGACGGGCGCGACCACTCTCATCGGGTTCTCCCAGTTTCATCTTGTTGACGGTCAGCCCGGCAACTTTGCCATCCTTAACAACCACAGCTTCTGGAGAGGCGAGCTCAACCAGCTCAATTCCTTCTTCCAATGCCCCCCGAACTTCCTCGGGATCACACGGCATTTCACGCCGGGTGCGGCGGTAGACAATTGTCACTTCGCCATCTTTACCAACCACCCGCTTGGCGGTTCTGGCGGCATCCATCGCCGAGTTTCCAGCACCGATAACGATGATTTTTTTGCTCTTTGGGATATCCTGCATACGCCGTACCCGACTTAAATAGGTCAGCTGATCAAAAACCCCCTCTGCATCAATCCCCGGAATATTCAATGGCAAGCTCTCCTGGGCACCAACGGCGACATAAACGTAATCGTTAGTGTCACGGATCTCTTGGAATTTTGCTGCACTGATCTGTTCATTCATATGAACTTTGACCCCGAGAAAGATAATGCCATCAATATCTTTCTGCAGGCTCCCGTCATCAAGACGGAAAACCGGGATCCCATCAGCAGCCATCCCACCGAGGAACCCATTGGCCTCGAACATTTCAACCGCAAAACCTTCCATTGCCAGATAGTGAGCACACGACAGGCCGGTTGGTCCGGCACCAATAATCGCCACCTTGATACCATTTTTCTGCTTTGGCTGTGGAAGATGCCGGTCAAACTTGTCGGCAACGTAACGTTTGATCTCACGAATCATAAGCGGGCGCTCATAATTAATTCTGGTACACTTTGACTGACAAG
>JASFYS010000036.1:0-12468 GCA_045047095.1 Desulfuromusa sp.
TCGGTAGCAGATACTTCTACTTCCTCGGTAGCAGATACTTCTACTTCCTCGGTAGCAGATACTTCTACTTCCTCGGTAGCAGATACTTCTACTTCCTCGACAGCGGGTTCTTCTACAACAGCAGGAAAATCTTCTTCAAAACGGACAGTCAAAAAACGGAGAATCTTTTCATCCAGACGAAGACGGCGCTCAAATTCAGCAATGACTTCCGGTGCTGCAGTAAAGAGAGTCTGTACATAATTGCCACGTTCGACTTTTTTGATCGGGTACGCCAACTTGCGGACGCCCCAGTTGTCCAGTTTGTAGATCTCAGCCGCTTGATCGGTGAGAACTGTCTGGAATTTTTCCACCATAGCAGTCAACTCATCGCCGACGACATCTGGATGGATAATGTAGATGGATTCATAATTTCTCATCAGTGTATCTCCTCTAGGATTAACAGCCCCGGACACTACCCCGGAGCAAGGGTATATCTGAAACCCCAATGGCCTCAGACGAAACAATAGCTTTTATCACAGTCGCTCAATCGGTTCAAGTATTTTCGAGAAGGTTAAATCAATATTTCAAGACCATTCAACTTTGATGAACTCGCAAAAACGAATTAGATGGCTAAGCAAAAATTTCGTCCCACAAGGCGTAGTGGTTTTTCAAGGACGAAGGCATACATATGGTATGTCGAGGTCTTGAAAAGCCGCTGCAACGCCGTGGGGCGGACTTTTTGCGACGCCATCAACTTTAATTTTGTCCATTTAGTTATATAATTGGATGTAGAGATTCAAAACAACAGACACCAGAACAGATCAATGACCAGCTATGATGCACTCGCAAAAACGAATTAGAGGACTAAGGGTGTGAGAATTTATGAGTGGAGCTGAAACGGGTGAATTATTACTGCTGTTGGCAACTCTTTTTGGCCTGACCTTTGCTCTGGGAGGGTTGCTGGAAAAAGTCCGAATCCCCAGCATTCTTGGGGCTCTATTTGTGGCCATGGCCGCGCACTACACACCGCTTGGAACCTATCTGACGCAACCGCCACTACATGATGCCTTCACCTTTTTAGCCCAACTTGGGGTGTTGTTCCTGCTGCTGTTCATCGGTTTACAAATCGATCTACAGATGATGAAATCCCTCAGTCATGACATTATCTGGTTGACAATCCTCAATACTGCAGTCCCCTTTATTTTGGGAATGGCGGTCATGCTCGGGCTGGGCTATGGCTGGGTTCTTGCCTTTATTATCGGCCTCACCCGGATGCCGACCGCCGAAGCGGTGATTGTTCCTATTCTGGATGAATTTCAGCTGATTCGCACCCGAGTTGGCCAGTTTATCGTCGGTGCCGGAGTCCTGGATGATGTCATTGAGGTGTTTCTCGTCGCATTGGTATCCGTGTGGATCGGCAATAAGGCAACCGGAATCATGAGCGGTGCAGAGAATGAAATTCTTCACATCATCTTTAGTATCCTGATATTTCTGCTGCTGGCCTGGGTTTCATACCGTTGGATCATCCCTTTCATGGCGGATTGGCTACCGCGACGGCAGAGCAATCTTTTATTGTTAGCGGTTCTGGTTCTGTTTTGTTTTGGTGGTTTTTCAGAGTATGCAAACATCGGCATGGTCGTGGGGGCAATTGTTGCCGGGGTATTATTGCAACCAGCGTTTACTAAAATGGCCGTTGTCGGGGAACAAACAACGCAGACAATTCGTGCGATCAGTTATGGATTTTTTGCCCCGGTGTTTTTCTTCTGGGTCGGTTTGAGTGTCGACATTAACGGCATACTTAATGCTCCAGCCCTGGCAATTCTACTCTACCTGGCCGGAACGATAGGTAAACTTGCAGGGGTTTTCCTGATGGTGCCAATGAAAAAATTAACAACTCGTGAAGCATGGACAATCGGTGTTGGTCTGGATGCACGGATGACGACCGAAATCATTGTTGCCAAGCTGTTGCTGGATGCACAATTGATCGATTTACATCTATTTACCGCCCTGGTTGCGGCAGCCTCATTTACAGCAATCACCGTCCCACTGGCATTCACCCTGCTGATCCGCAAATGGGGAGATCAGCTTCGTGGCATGACCCAACAACCAACTGAATTGGATTAATTATGATAAAAAAATCGGAGTTGGATAACAAGTCATTGCTCCTCTGTATCGACCTTGAAAAAGGGAGTGACCAACTAGTTAAATATGCGGCTCAACACGCACGACGCTGTAAATTAACAACACAGGTTCTCTATGTCAGCCACAGTGAACTTGATAAAACCACGCGAGGAAAAATCCTGACACAGCTCCACAACCTTATTGATCAACCATTCTCCGATCTCCCCATCGAAACGATAAAGATAGAAACGGGAATGATAGAGGAGATCATCGTCAAAACTGCCCGGCATGACCGTGTAGCACTGATCCTGTTGGGAAGACGGCAACGCAGCAAAGTAGAGCGGATCCATATCGGCAGCACCACCCGTGCCGTCATCGCTCTGGCATGTCGCCCGGTATTGGTAGTTCCGGTGGATCACTCAACAGAAGGGGGATTCTGATGCCGTCAGCAGCACCCAACAACTGGCATACTCAACCTGCAGCGGCAGTCATCGCTGCACTGAAAACCGATCCACAACTGGGTTTACAGAGAATAGAGGCGGAGCAACGTCAGGCAGAGCACGGACTCAATACCCTGCAAACAACCCAGCAGGAACATTGGTATAACATCCTGCTGCGCCAATTTGTTGATGTCCTCATTGCCATTTTGATGATTGCCGCCCTTATTTCTCTGGCTATCGGTGAAGTTGGTGATGCGGTCACGATCTTCGCCATCATTATCCTCAATGGCATCCTTGGTTTTGTCCAGGAATGGAAAGCCGAAAAAGCTCTGGAAGCTCTGGCACAGATGCTGGCTCCTTTTTGTACGGTCATCCGTGATGGGCGCGAACAGAAAATTGAGGCACAGCTTCTGGTTTCGGGGGATATTGTCGTTCTTCAAATTGGTGACAGGGTGCCCGCTGATCTGCGGCTTCTTGAGGCAATCAACGTCAAAGTTGATGAATCGGCACTGACTGGTGAATCTGGATCTGTTCACAAAAACACTACGGGTGTTGCTCTGGAGAGCCCATTATCAGAACAAAGTTCCATGGTCTGGATGGGAACCAATATCACCAACGGTCGTGCTCACGGGGTTGTTGTTGCCACCGGGATGACAACTGCCTTTGGTCGGATTGCCCAACTGACGCGCAATATCACCAGTGAAGCAACTCCACTGCAACGCAAACTTGCGGTATTGGGTAAACAATTAGGAATCATCTCGGTTGCCATCTCGGTCATCGTCGCTCTGACCGGCTGGCTTCTGGGTAAGCCATTGGTGGAAATGTTCCTTACGGGAGTTTCACTTGCGGTTGCCGTTGTTCCCGAAGGACTTCCAGCTGTTGTCACCATCACTTTGGCTCTGGGAGTACGGGCCATGGTTCGCCGCCGGGCGTTACTGCGCCGATTGCAGGCGGCTGAAGCACTTGGAGCTGCGACGGTGATATGTACCGACAAGACCGGAACCCTGACCCAGAATGAGATGACCCTGCGCCATATCTGGCTGGCAGCGGGAGAGGTTCAGATCACCGGAACCGGATATGATCCAGCCGGACATTTTGAAATCAATCAGCAGAAGTTCGACTATCAGCAACGCCCAGATTTGTTGGCGCTCCTTAAAGCGGGGCTGATCTGCAATCACTCCCATGTCGAAAAAGATGATAACGGGTGGCATGAGGCAGGAGAGCCTACCGAAGCAGCATTGGTTGTTGCCGCGTATAAAGGGTGGTTATCAGCTTCGACGGAAGGTAAAAATCTAACCGAATTCTCCTTTAATTCAACCCGCAAGCGGATGACTATCATTGAACAGCAGCAAAATGGTGAGCGATTGGCATTTATCAAAGGTGCTCCCGAAGTCATAGTGGATCGTTGCACCAATATTCTTGACGGCAGCAGTGAGCGACCTCTTCTGGAAAATGATCGCGAAACCATTACCGCTGCCTATATGCAGATGGCTGGTAATGGGCTGCGCACTCTGGCACTGGCTCGAAGAACCATACCCGACGACATGACCCTGAATGAAGATACGGTAGAGGTTGATCTGACTCTGCTCGGAGTCGTTGGTATTATCGACCCACCACGGCCAGAAGTCCCTCAAGCGGTGCGTACCGCCCGTGCTGCCGGGATTCGCATCGTCATGATCACTGGCGATGCCGCAGCAACGGCCTTGGCGATTGCGCAGCGGGTTGATCTCCCGGCTGAAAAAGCGATCACCGGATCAGAACTCGACACCCTGGATGATGCGGATCTGAGTAGACTGCTTGCGGAAGATGTGGTCTTTGCCCGCACCACTCCCGAACATAAATTGCGGATTGTCTCACTATTACAGCAGCAAGGGGAAATTGTCGGCATGACCGGTGACGGTGTCAATGATGCACCGGCACTGAAAAAAGCTGATATCGGCATTGCCATGGGTTTACGTGGCACTGATGTGGCAAAAGGGGCGGCAGATATGGTGCTCACTGATGATAATTTTGCTTCTATAATCGGTGCGGTTGAAGAAGGTCGCCGGCAGTATGACAATATTCAGAAGTTTGTCCGCTACCTGCTTTCATCAAATATGGGAGAAGTTATCGCTATTTTTGTCAATATCCTCCTTGGTGGCCCGTTGATTTTACTTCCGGTACAGATTTTGTGGATGAACCTGGTTACTGACGGGATGACTGCCGTTGCTTTAGGATTGGAGCCTGTAGAGAAAGGGATCATGCAACGTCCCCCACGGGGAGTACAAGAACCGGTTTTAAACCGTGGTGGAATGCTGATGATTATGATTCTCGGCGGGTATATCGGGATTGTTACTCTATGGCTGTTTCACCACTATCAAACCGCACAGACTCTGGGAATTGCACAAACGGTCGCTTTTACCGGCATCATTGTCCTGGAAAAAATGAACGTATTTAACTTTCGTTCCCTCCGTGCACCCATGTCCGTTATTGGAATCTTTTCAAATTTATGGGTTCTTGGTGCCTGGATTCTGACCATTGGTCTGCAAATCTGTGCTGTTTATGTTCCATTTTTACAACGGGCACTCCATACAGTTCCACTGGGGTGGAAAGAGTGGGGATTGATTATCGTCATAGCACTGCCGGTTTTTATCCTCACCGAACTCTACAAATGGTATCGCTGGCACAAAGTACCCCTGCATGACGGCATCAAACATTAAAACGGAAGTGCATCACGTCACCGTCAATGACCCGATACTCTTTCCCTTCAAGCCGCAGCAACCCTTTTTCTCTGGCTCCAGCTTCACCGCCTGAGGTAACATAATCATCATAGGCTGTCACTTCTGCACGGATAAAACCCTTTTCAAAATCGGTATGGATCACCCCGGCAGCTTGAGGTGCCAACATCCCAGCAGAAATCGTCCAGGCCCGGACTTCCTTAGGTCCAGCAGTAAAATAGGTAATCAATCCAAGCAGCCGGTAGCCGGCATGAATGGTTCGCTCAAGACCTGCTTCTTCCAGCCCCAGTTCCTGCAAAAATTCCAGTTTCTCTTCACTTTCCAACTCGGCAATTTCTGCTTCGATCTTACCACAGATGGTCACCATCTCGGATCCTTCTGCAGAGGCATAGTCAGACACTTTCTGGACAAATGGATGAGCTCCTTCAAGATCATCTTCAGCCACATTGGCAACATAGAGAACCGGCTTCATGGTGATCAGATGGACATCAGCTAGGGTTCCACGCTCTTCATCATCAAGAGTGACAGATCGGGCGGGCAAACCATCGTTCAAAGCAGTGGCTAACTTTTCCAGAACCTGCAGCTCTGCCTGCAACTTTTTATCGCCACTTTTAGCCTGTTTCTTACCCCGCAGAATCCGCTTATCAATACTATCAAGATCGGCAAAATTCAACTCGGTCTGAATTACTTCAATATCACGGAGGGGATCAATCTTTCCATCGACATGGACAACGTTATCATCTTCAAAGCATCGAACAATGTGAGCTATGGCATCCACCTGGCGAATATGACCAAGAAACTGGTTTCCCAACCCCTCCCCTTTGCTGGCACCACGAACCAAACCCGCGATATCAACAAATTCCATGGAGGTTGGAACAATCTGTTTGGGATTGACAATTTCAGCCAATGCGTCCAATCGCGGGTCAGGGACGGCAACAACTCCGACATTGGGTTCAATCGTACAAAAAGGATAGTTAGCCGATTCAGCACCTGCTGAGGTAATTGCATTAAATATTGTCGATTTTCCCACATTCGGCAGCCCGACAATGCCACACTTGAAGCCCATAAATGTTTCCTGCAAAAATAAAGATAGCCGGAGCTTTAAGCCCCGGCTATCAGGTTAATCAGTGGAAATCACAGGAACACGCATCAAGGGTAAATCCCGAATGGTGCTAGTTTAAGTAAATCTACAGCAAAAGGGGACTGTCCCCGCATGGGGGCTGTCCCAGGCTTTTGCGGTGCAAACCACCACAGTTTCAAAGGCCGTAAACTTCTTGGGACAGCCCCCGATGAACCTGGGGACAGTCCCGAATTTACTACGGTTTTGCTTAAACTAGCGCTATTTATGCATGTCCCTATAATTTCATGATGTTATCTTTATCAAACCAGCAGTGGAGCAATGACTAAAGCAACAACACTCATCAGCTTGATAAGAATATTCATCGAGGGACCGGAAGTATCTTTGAAGGGGTCACCGACCGTATCGCCGATAACAGCAGCAGCATGAGCATCACTGCCCTTACCTTCACCTTCCAGTTGCCCACTCTCAATGTATTTCTTCGCATTATCCCAGGCACCACCACCATTTGACATCATTAGTGCCAGCAGAACACCGGTCACAGTTGCACCGGCAAGCATACCACCCAAAGATTCCTTGCCAAGTATAAAACCAACCAAAACTGGCGCTGAGACAGCTATCACACCGGGCAAAACCATTTCCCTGAGAGCGGCCTTGGCAGAGATATCAATACAGCGTTGTGAATCAGGTTTAACGCCCTCTTTACCCTCCAGTAGCCCGGGAGTCTCACGGAACTGACGCCGAATTTCTTCGACCATTGCCCCGGCAGCCCGGCCAACGCTGGTCATAGTTAAAGCACCCATAAAGAATGGCAGTGCCCCACCAATCAGCATCCCGATAACAACCATCGGGTTGATCAGATTGATGACATCAAGGTCAACTGTGGTTGCATAAGCTGAGAATAGAGCCAATGCAGTCAAAGCAGCTGAACCGATTGCGAACCCTTTACCGATTGCAGCAGTTGTGTTGCCGATTGCATCCAGGCCATCGGTGATCTTTCGTACATCAGGTCCCAGACCGGCCATTTCAGAAATGCCGCCAGCATTATCAGCAATTGGGCCATAAGCATCAACCGTCATGGTGACACCGACAGTTGCCAACATGCCAACAGCTGCGATCCCGATACCGTAGAGACCGGCAAAGTAGTTGGCAGTAAAAATACTGATACAAATAATAATAATTGGCAGAGCCGTTGATTCAAGACCGACAGCCAGACCGTGGATGATGTTGGTCGCCGGTCCGGTTTTACTTGCTTCAGCAATCCGGACAACCGGAGCGTGAGCAGTATAATATTCAGTAATCTGACCAATGGCGATACCAGCCAAGGTACCGGCCAGAATTGCCCAGAAAATTCCGGAGTTAAGACCGGCAAACTGGATGTAAATAAATGCCGCAACCAGAAAACCACCAGCAGCAACAAAAGTTGTATAATGGAGAGCCTTTGCCGGATTCGTCCCTTTGAGAAGTTTCATTGAGCCTATTCCCAAAAATGAGAACAACAACCCGATCATTGCCAAAGCGAGTGGCAGCAACATGACCTTGGCTTGGACTTCAGCACCGACTCCCAACTTAGCTAACAGAGCTGGACTGGCTGCAGCAGCAATTGCCATCGTTGCGATAATAGAGCCAACATATGATTCAAAAATATCGGCACCCATTCCCGCAGTATCGCCAACACAATCACCAACATTGTCAGCAATAACGCCCGGGTTACGAGGATCATCTTCAGGGATACCGGCTTCAACCTTACCAACCAGATCAGCACCGACATCAGCGGCTTTAGTGTAAATACCGCCACCCACGCGGGCAAACAGCGCGATGGAAGAGGCTCCCATGGCAAAACCGGTGATATATTTAGAGGTTTCGGGACTGCCACCGAAGAAAATATAAGCGACACCGACACCAATCAGACCGAGCGAAGCAACTGCCAGTCCCATAACCGCACCACCGTTAAAAGAGACTTCCAAAGCCTTTGCCTGCCCATGAGCTCTAGCAGCCTCACAAGTTCTGACATTGGCTCGAGTTGCTGCTTTCATTCCGATAAAACCACAAGTCATAGAACAGGCAGCGCCACCGAGAAAAGCCAGTGCCGTTTGAATATTCATGGCGATTGCAATCAGAATAAAGACGACAACGATAAAGATTGCCAGCACCCGGTACTCACGGCCAAGAAAAGCCATCGCTCCGGAGTAGATATCATCAGAAATTTCACGCATTTTCTCATTACCGACCGGTTGTGATTTAACTCTGTAATAGAGCACAATCGCGATCACAAATCCGATTACCCCTAGGATGGGAGCCCACATTTGCAGTTGCATTGGTTCTTTACCTCTCTGTGTTGGTGTTAGTACTAATCAAGTAAGTTATAATTATTAAAAGAATTCATTGCCTCAGTCACTCCGCTTGAGAGTATTTTTTCAACCGCCTCAGCGGCAGTATCAAGTAGCTGGGGAAGCAATTTTTTCTCATTTGTTGCAAACCGGCTCAAAACATGCCCGGTCACATTACCGCGCTCCGGCCGACCAATCCCAACCCGCAAACGAATGAAATTTTTGCAACCCAGGACAGCGATAATATCCCTTAATCCGTTGTGACCACCGTGACCACCTTCAGCTTTGATTCTTAAACGCCCGAAGGGGAGATCCAGATCATCATGGATTATAATCAAATCCCCCGGTTCAATTCCGAGGGATCGATAAGCAGCATTCACACTAGAGCCGCTACAATTCATAAAGGTCTGCGGCAGGAGAATTGTGGTTTCACAGGTTGCAATTCTTCCTACCCCGTAACTGCCCTGATACCCTTTTTTTTTCAACGCTATCTGCTGGCGGCGGGCTATCTGCTCTGCGACCAAAAACCCAATATTGTGTCGAGTCGCCGCATATTTATCACCGGGGTTTCCCAACCCAACCAGTAGCTTCACGCTAAATCCAGTCGCAAATATTTATTCAGCTGCAGCTTCATCACCTTCAGCAGTTCCATCACCTTCAGCAGCTTCAGCTCCTTCAGCCCCTTCAATTGCTTCCAGATCCTCATCTTCACTGGCTTCAACTTCTTCCTTGATAATACTCAAAGTCAGAACAGTGAAGTTAACATCACGAACCAATTCAACCTTTTCTGGAACCACCACTTCTTCAATGTGGATCGTATCGCCAATCTCAAGCGCAGTAACATCAATATCAACTGCTTGAGGAACTTCTGTCGGCAAACAAAGAACTTCCAACTCATTCCGGACTAACTGCAGGGTACCGCCCTCTTTCTGCCCAGCAGCAGTGCCAACGATATTGATCGGCACCATAAATACAGATTTTTCTGTCAGGTTGATCGCGTAAAAATCGGCACTGACCATTGTACGAAGTAACGGATGAATGTCTGCATCTTTCAGAATAACAACCTTGCCATCAAGTCCCGGTGCCCCTTTCAGGGTGATCAGGGTATTTAATCCGGTATCACCAGAAATAGCCTGATCCAGTTCCTTGGGATCAACGGTAATTGCCGCCGAGGCAAGATCTTTACCATAAACAACCGCTGGCAATTTTCCTGCTGCTCTTAACTTGCGGGCAACACCTTTACCGCTTTTCTCACGAATCTCAACATTTAATTCTACTTGAGCCATCTATCTATCCTCCATGGATAAGGAAACAAATTTTTTATACAAACAGTGAGCTGACCGATTCAGCATTATGAGTGCGGCGGATTGCTTCCGCCAGCAGGTGACTGACCGACAGACTCTGTAGGGTATCACACTGAGTAAGTTTTTCATGAGTGGGGATTGTGTCGGTAACAAAAACTTTTTTCAGTGGACTCTCAGAGATCCGCTGCAAAGCGGGACCAGAGAGAACACCATGAGTTGCACAGGCGTAAACATCGGCAACACCCTGCTCTTGAAGAGCCGTAGCTGCAGCACAAAGGGTTCCAGCAGTATCAATCATATCATCAATAATGACACAATTTTTCCCCTTCACATCACCAATAATATGCATCACTTCAGCGACGTTCGGACCACTACGACGTTTATCAATAATTGCCAGCCCCGCATGAAGCCGCTTGGCAAATGCCCGGGCACGTTCTGTACCACCGGCATCAGGAGAGACGATAATCAAATCAGAAAAATTTTGCTGGCGGATTTCATCGAGCATCACCGGTGCCGCGTAGAGATGATCCACTGGAATATCAAAAAAACCCTGAATCTGTCCGGCATGGAGATCCATCGTTAAAAGCCGATCAATTCCGGCAACAGACATCATATCTGCAACCAACTTTGCCGTAATCGGGGCTCGTGGGGCCACCTTACGATCCTGTCTCGCATAGCCAAAATAGGGGACAACTGCATTGATCCGGGCGGCAGATGACCGCTTTAAGGCATCAACCATGACCAACAGCTCCATCAGATTATGATTGACTGGTGAGGAGGTGGATTGAATCACGTAGACATCTCGCCCACGGACATTTTCACCAATTTCCACCAGAATTTCGCCATCAGAAAAAGTTTTAACCTTGGCGTCTCCCAAGGAAACATTCAGATGTTTACAGATATCACGAGCCAACGGCTGATTTGAATTACCGGTAAAGATTTTAATCATCCCCACGGATAAGATCCCTTTTCTGGCTGGAAGAACGCAAAATGGCTGAATTATGCCAGCTGCAAAATTCAACCAACCCTTAACTGCAAATTTTTGTTCGCTCACTACGAAGTAAAAATGGCTGGGGCACCAGGGATCGTCTACTTCGTCACCACCATCCGGGCGGATCCTGCGTAGACTCCCCTACACTCGCTGACGCGGACTTCCTGTCCGCTTTTCTGACATTAAGTCAGCGCTCGCTCCGCTTCGATCCCTTTCGAGAACGCTTCATATTTTTAATGGCTGGGGCACCAGGGATCGAACCTGGGAATGCTGGAATCAAAATCCAGTGCCTTACCGCTTGGCCATGCCCCATTAAATTTTTAAAAATCATCAAAAACGAATATCAGGTAGTAAACTGGCAGGTTTTACCCAAGTTGGTAGCTGCTGTCAACCTGTAATTCGAAACCAAACTCAGCTAAACAGGATGAACCGGGCAGACCAACCAATCATTTTCTACAGCCAATTTTTCACCCGCCTTGCTTGCCGTTGTAAAGTCTGGATAGACTCCAAAAACCGTGGCACCGCTTCCTGACATCAAAGCACCAAGAGCACCCTGATCAAGCAACCGTTGCTTAATTTCACCAATGACTGGAAACTGTTGCAAGGTGACTGATTCAAGATCATTATGTAGTGCAGCACAAAGATCAATCTTGCTCACAACAGAAAACCTTGGAAGGTTAGCCAGATCACCCCCTTTTGTCAACTGTAAACTTCGGTAAACATCTGCAGTAGAAACAGCTATTCCGGGATTAATTAACAGGTAGGCAACTTCTGGCAAGGGTGATAGTGGTTCAAGTTTTGTCCCTGTTCCTGTCGCCCAGGCAGGTTGTTGAAAAACAAAGAAGGGAACATCGGTGCCAAGCCCGCCACCCAGAGCAAGCAACTGTTCCATGCTTATTTTCTTTCCGAGCATTTCATTCAAACCAAGCAGGACAGTTGCGGCATCAGAGGAGCCGCCACCCAATCCAGCGGCGACAGGAATTTGCTTTTCTATTTCTATATCAACTCCAACATCAATCCCGGCAGCATCCAGCAGAACTCGAGCTGCTTTCGCCGCGATATTCTCCTCACCCTCCGGTAAATCGACACCCGAACACCGCACCCTTATGCCAACCTTCCCACCCAACCGGATATGGACAGTATCGCACAAATCAACTCTCTGCATCGCCATGGCAAGTTCATGGTAACCATTCGACAATCGACCCAATATATGTAAGCAAAGATTAATCTTAGCTGGAGCAAAAAACGTCTTCGTCAACACCCAAACCTCCAAACCGAATATGTGACGGTACTTATCTCTCATCAAACGACGACAGTCAAGCTGTTTGACCTGACAAAACATAAGCCTGAAATAGAATAGACAAGCTCAGAATATATTATAAACAAGAACAAAACCTGGTTATGAAATGAACTAAACCACCATGCACTGAAAGTGCATGGGTTTGGGTCGGGACTGAAAGTCCCTAATCAAGCTTAAAGTTATTTTTGTCGTTAGCTGAGGATTTGTG
>JASFYS010000037.1:0-32384 GCA_045047095.1 Desulfuromusa sp.
ATCTCCCCGCAAGTTTTATCGCAGATGATCTTCGACTCCGACAGATTTTGATGAACTTGATGAATAATGCTATCAAGTTTACCCATCAGGGAGGCATCACCCTGCAGGTCAAGTTATCTGCTGAGACTTCTATCGAGAGCAAGACCGGTTTACAGTTCAGCGTAATTGATACCGGCATCGGTGTTTCTGCTGAGAAACAAACAACAATCTTCACCAGCTTTACTCAATCCGATACATCAACAGCACGTCAATATGGTGGAACTGGACTCGGACTTGCTATCAGTAAGCAGTTGGTTGAAATGATGGGTGGCAGAATCTGGCTGGAAAGTGAAGAAGGGGAGGGTTCAACTTTCCATTTCACAATATATCTACAGGAAAACACAGTGGTTAAAATTGAACAAAAAACTGAATATGACGATACTCAATTGCGTCAACTCGATATTCTTCTGGTAGAAGATAATATAATAAATCAGGAGATCGCCAAAATAATTCTGAGTAACAACGGTCATCGGGTTGAAACAGCCGATGATGGGCTTCTTGCTTTAGAGTCGCTGGCTGAGAGGGAATTCGATGTTGTTTTGATGGATGTGCAGATGCCGAATATGGATGGTTTTGCCACCACTCGTATGATCAGATCGGGCGAAATTGGAGACTTTTCTGGCGCTGAAATAACAGCACAATGTGGTGCACAACTTATTTCACGATTACGGGGTAAGCATCTGCCAATTATTGCCATGACCGCAAATGCGATGAAGGGTGATCGTGAAGAATGTCTGGCGTCCGGGATGGATGACTATTTAACCAAGCCATTCCAGCCGGAGCAGATTTTATCGACCTTGACCAAGGTGATGAATAAATTTTTAACTGATTAAATCCCACCACGTTTTTTCAATTCCACTTCAAATAAATGCTTTCGAGCGGGATGCGACCGGCAACTGGCTAGCAGTTGCTTCAAAATAAGGCCATGCATTTTGGGCAGCCAGAGGGTGAACCAGATTTCGGGGGTTTTTGAATTTTTCAGAATCGCCAGTCGAAGATTCGGACGCTGGTTCCAACGAGTATGCCGGGCAACCATCGAAATAGTTTCAGCACTGGCAGTCGCTCCACGTAGAAACTGATAAATTGCCGCTTCTTTAAGATGAGAGTTGCTCAGACAGACTTCAAACAGTTGCGGGTGACCCTCTTTTAATAATGCTGCAACTATATTTGCAGTTCCTCGTCGTGCCAGAGTGATCTTGTTGCCAAGCGGAGTGGTTGGTAACCTTTGCAGGATGACCCGTTCTGCTGCCAGTTTCTGATCTGGTGTGACACCTGGAAGAAAACACAAGTCAACAAGTTCAAACAAGCGCAGTAGCGGCAGCAAGTTTCTTATCAGGGTTCCAGAAGTTGCAGGGTTTTTAGCTATTGCCAGAACAATCCGGTGGTTGTGGGTTTGGTTGTGTTTTTGGTAAATTGAGTTGATTAGTTCTTCCGGCAGATCACGGCGTTTCAACAGCGCCAGAAGGTGATCTTCATTGATGTGGGGATTTTTAAGCAGAGTTTTAAGAAAATCGCAATCGGTATCCAATATCAACTGGAAAAGCTCTTCTCCAGTAGCGGTCAGTCCCGCCTGGAGTTTTTTTACATAATCCGGATTAAGATCCGATTTTTGTTTGTCCATGGTTTGTTCTCAGGTCGTGAGAATTTTATTTTTCAAGATGAGCAGTTTGAAGGACATTTCTGCCTTGGTTATAATCGTTTTAAATTCAACTAGCCGCCGCTCCAGGACGTCAAGGTCACCTTGGATATAGAGGATGCAGACGAGCCTTTTTTGTACCGTCAGTGGCATCACCAGCACATCCTGCGGTAACGTAGATGCGAAAAAATCAAGAATTATATTATTTTGCGGTGAATTGGTCATCGGCCCCAGATAATCAGAGCCACTTTTGGCGACTAAACCGAAGACAGAATCTTCCTGTAGTGAAATAACGATTTGTTCAAATAGCTGAACCCCGTTTTCAACTGCAGCTAGCCAACCATGGGCAATTTCTTTGCGCACCATCAACAGTGCACAATTTTTAAAATCAGCTTTAAGATAGGAAATGATGGCTTTGGCTATATCCTCACGATCCTGTGCACTTGCCAATTTCTGGAACAGAGAAAGAGGATTGGTCTGTTGTTTTTGTGCTGATTTATCATAATAAAAATTATCTGGCTCCTCTTCCGCCACACTGGGAACATCCCCCAATAGCGGCCATGCAGAAACATCAGCGGGAGGAACTGTTGCCTTCTTCTCGGCCGCAGGAGGCGTTTGTTTTTTTTGCGACGATTTTTTGGGGCCAATTTTTTTTGCAGCTATCGTGCGGCGGTTTATTTGTCGTGCTATGGTTTCATACCGTGGCTGTAGCTGCAGGCCATAATGCTTTTTTAGCGCTAATAAAAGGCGAATTTCGGGAATTGCCAGGGGAATAATAATATGATCCAGTTGGAAAGAGAGTTCATCTATGCTGGAAAGATTTGTGGTTTCGTTTAAGGCAACAAACAATTTATTGCCCTCTTGAAGGTACGGAACAACTTGATATTTCAGGGCAGTTTCTTTCGGAATAAGTTTCAATACTGAGCTGGAGACATTCATCAGTAATTCTGGTTTAATGTAATGGCGTTTCAATTGATTGCTGAGGGTTTTTGCGAGTTGGTTTTCGTCGATCAGACCCAATTCAATCAGGCTGGTTCCGAGTTTTCCTCCGTAGATACACTGATACTCAATGGCCTCATCCAGTTGTTCTGTTGTTAATAACCCTGCTGCTTGAAGATGTTCGCCTAAGCGGCGTTGTGAGGAATGAGAGGTGGATGGCTGGTTCGCTGTGGTCACAATTTTCCTCCTACGCATGATTAATATATGAATTTTAACAAATATTTGTAAAAATAGGTAAATTGTTTCATAGTTTGTTCCAGGTCGCTTTGTTGTGATCCTGATCAGATAAAAATTTTGTAACAATTCAGTAAAAGCCTGGGACAGCCCCCATGCGGGGACAATCCCGGTTTTGCTGAATTGTTATGTTACTTTTAAGATAGGATAAGAACAAATGAATTTTACTGAACAGCCGCTGCTTATTTTTGATGGTGCTTGTGGAACCAATTTACAGCTGTTGGATATTACTGAAAAAGATTGGTCGGGCTGTGAGGGATGTAATGAAGTCCTCAATCTTTCAGCTCCTGATCATATTATCCAATTCCATAAGAGCATGCTTGATGCTGGAGCTATGGTTCTGGAAACAGATACCTTTGGTGCTTCACGGGTCGTTCTGGCAGAGTATGGTTTGCAGGATAAGGTGAAAGAAATCAATACCCGCGCGGTAGAAAATGCCAGGTTGGCGGTTGCAGGTCGGGAAGATAAATATATTGCCGGATCGATTGGCCCGGGAACCAAGCTGCCATCATTGGGGCATATCGAAGTTGCTGATCTGGCTGCGGCAACACGAGAGCAGGTTGAAGCTCTGTTGGAAGCCGGAGTTGACTGCTTGATTATTGAAACCTGTCAGGACTTATTGCAAACCAAGACGGCTCTGGTTGCTGCATTTGAAGTTCTGGAACACACTCATCATCCTGTTCCGGTGATGGCATCGGTGACGATTGAACAGCAGGGAACCATGTTAGTTGGTTCCGATATTGCGGCTGTGGTGGCAATTCTTGAACCTTTTCCTCTGTTTTCTCTGGGGCTCAATTGTGCAACCGGACCACAGGATATGATGTCACACATCAAATATTTGAGTGAAAACTGGCCTCAGCGTATTTCTGTTATCCCTAACCAGGGGTTGCCGGAAGTGGTCAATGGTCAAACCCATTATCCTTTATCTCCTGACGATTATGCCGAGCAGATGTTTCAATTTGTGGTGAACCAAGGGGTCAGTATTGTTGGTGGTTGTTGCGGCACCAGCCCTGTCCATATTGCAGCTCTGGTGAAACGTCTCAACGGTATCAATCCTAAACAACGGGAGGTGTCGGTATGAAAGCCTCTGTCGCTAGTCTTTATCAGGCGGTTGAACTCCATCAGGAAATTCCACCACTATTAATCGGTGAACGCTGTAATCCCAATGGATCGAAAGCTTTTAAAGAAGCCTTGCTGTCTGAAGATTGGGACGCTTGCCTCAAGGTTGCTCTGGATCAGGAAGCACGGGGTGCGCAAGTTCTGGATCTGTGTGTTGCTTATGCAGGACGGGATGAAGCCGCTGATATGTTGCAGTTGACGAAACTGTGTGCCGGTTCCTGTAAAGCGCCGTTGATGTTTGATTCAACCAGCCCGGATACTCTGGAGTTAGTATTGCCACTTTATCCGGGGCGGGCGATCATCAATTCCATCAATCTGGAAGATGGTGGTGCAAATCTGGATCGCATCTGTCGGCTGGCAAAAAAATATGGGGCAGCAGTTGTCGCGCTGACGATTGATCTTGAGGGGATGGCACTGACCAGCGAAAAAAAACTGGTGGTTGCTAAAGAAATTTATGACCTGGCAGTGAATAAGCATGGTTTGCGTCCCCAGGACATCCTTTTTGATCTGCTGACTTTTACGGTTGGTTCCGGTGACGAAACCATGCGTGATGCGGCAGTCGAAACCCTGAAAGCTATCAAGCTGGTCAAGGAAGAGCTCCCCGGGGTTGGCTTTACTTTGGGAATCAGCAATATCAGTTTTGGCCTTCGTCCTGCAGCCCGGAAAGTTCTTAATTCTATTTTTCTTCACGAAGCCGTTAAAGCGGGGTTGAATACTGCCATTGTTGATGCGGCTAAGGTTCTTCCCTATGCGAGCATCAGTGAGGATGATCGTAAGATTTGCTTTGATCTGCTGTTTAATCATCATCCTGATGCATTGATGGATTTTATTGACCATTTTGAACAAGCGGTTGAACAGGATGATAGTGAAGATGAAGATTCTCTCAAGCCCGAAGAACTTTTGCACCAGAAAGTTCTCAAAGGGGATAAGGAAGGTTTAGAAGATTTACTCACAGCTCTGCGCGGGCGCTGGCAACCTTTGGATATTATCAATAATCTGTTGGTGCCGGCAATGCGTGAAGTCGGTGAACTGTTTGGTCGTGGCGACTTGCTGCTACCATTTGTGTTGCAATCAGCAGAGGCGATGAAACAGAGTGTTACTTTGCTGGAGCCCTACATGGAAAAACTGGAAGATGAGGGCAAAACCTCCATATTACTTGCGACAGTTGCGGGGGATGTCCATGACATCGGCAAGAATCTGGTTGATATTATTCTCACCAATAATGGTTATAAGGTTCACAATATTGGGATCAAGGTTCCTGCAGAAGAAATTATATCCAAAGCTAAAGAGTTACAGGTTGATGTCGTCGGCTTGTCCGGTCTTCTGGTTAAGTCAGCACTGCTGATGAAAGATAATTTGAACCAGTTTCAGACTGCCGGATTGGCACAGCCGGTTTTACTCGGTGGGGCGGCATTAACAACCAAGTTTGTTGCTGTAGATTGCGCCCCTAATTATCATCAATCGGTGGTCTACTGTGCTGATGCCTTTGCAGGTTTAAAAGCAATTCGTGAATTTGAGGCTGGAAAGCTGATATCAACTCAGTGGGAAGAAAGTAGCGTTGCTAAAAATCGACCCAGCCCCCAGCACGAGGTTCTGGATCGATCTTTCAATCCTCCAGCCGTCCCTTTTGTCGGGCGTAAACTGGTTGCGGATGTTGATGCTGAAATTATGTTCAGCTATCTCAATGAAGCAGCATTGTTCCGGGGACGCTGGGGCTACCGCCGTGGGAAAATGTCAAAAGACGAATATGCGGAGTTGAATGATAAAACCGTGCTGCCGTTGTTTCAACGTTTGAAAGAACAATCTTTGACCGAGGGTTGGTTGCAGCCGCAGGTGACCTATGGCTACTTTGATTGTGTCAGTCAAGGCGATCAGTTGCTGATTGATAGTGATACCGGAACTAAGGTTTTCAGTTTTCCACGTCAAGAAAATGCACCTGGACTCTGCATCGCCGATTATTTTCGTACTGTAGAAGAGGGTGGGGACAAAGTTGGATTTTTTGTTGTCACCATTGGCGGAAAATTATCCGAAAGGACAAAAGAGTTGTATGAAACAGATAGTTACCATGATTATCTGATGCTGCATGGACTCGGAGTTGAATTAACCGATGCCCTCGCAGAATACTGGCATGAGCAGATGCGCGTCGAGATGGGGATTCAACAGGAGCGTGGCAGTATGGAAGCCTATGTCGCACAAGGTTACCAGGGCTCGCGCTACGGGTTCGGTTATCCTTCCTGTCCTGATATGGGAGCTCATCAGCCGTTGTTTGAACTGTTACGGCCTGAAGAGATGGGAGTCAGTTTGACCGAATCTTTTGAAATGGTTCCGGAGATGAGCACCTCGGCGATTATTGCCCACCATCCGCAGGCTAAATATTTTGCAGTATAAGAATCAACTCTCCTTTAATATAGAAAGGTTCAACAATGCGTTACATCTGTACTTGTTGTGGTTATATCTACGACCCGTTAAAAGGGGATGAAATGAACAAAATCTCCCCGGGAGTTGAATTTGATGATCTCCCCGAAGGTTGGGTCTGCCCACTCTGTTATGCCGAACCCGATAAATTTGATCCGCTGGACTGAAATTGTATAAAGGTTAATTGAATGACTGCATACGAAATGCAATCGGTCCCTGCAACACTGAATAAAATGAAGATGCTTTTCTGGCGGTTGGATTTGTCAAAGCGTTCTTTTGTAAATTTGAATGAGTGTGCTGTTGGTGTTCTAACGCTGGAAAATTACCGTTTTTTCAAGGATCGTGACTACCGGGAAAAGTTACTATTTCCCGATGACCGGATTTTGATGGATCGTGCTATGACCAGCTTTAAGGCACGTGTTCCGGTGCGGGCTGTTTTTCGTGTTCAGAGTGATAATACAATTTACTGGTTCAAGTTGACCGGTTGGCCGACCAGTGATTATCGTTTTTACGAAGGTGCAGTAGAAGAAATCACTGAACATATTGCCTGGCTTAAAAATATTTTTGACCAACAAGATCAAAATTTATTGAATGTCTCTGAGGCAGACTACCCCGTCGCCCTGTTTAAAGGAGCTGGACGCCAGTTGCTGGTCGCAAATGATCTCTTCCAGCGCCTTCTGGGAGCCAATCTTTCATTGGAGACCAAATGTCGTCTTGAAGATCTGGTTGCTGGAGATATTCCATGGCCGCAAATTTTTGAAACCTTACTTCTTGATCGACGCATGACGCTGGAACTCAAGTTGGCGTCGATCACGAAAACATTAATCACCGTTTTCTGCCAGTTTGAGTATTTTTCCTATGAAGGGGATAGCTATATCCGGCTTGCTGTCATTGATCATGTTAAGACAGACTTACTGGCTATCCCCCAAAAAGATATCCCAATTGAGAATGAAAGGGTGAACCAGATCTGCGCTGATTTGTCTCAGTGTCTTTCGATTGATACGATGCTGAAGCGCATCTATAAAGCAAAAGATATATTTCCCGGGATGGATGTGGTCATGTTTTCCGATATCTATGCTCGGAAAAATAAAGTTATTGTTTATTCTCAGGGCGAGATGATTGATCCTCTGCAACCGGGGAGCCAATTCCCCTATGCCGGGACTATTGCTGAGAATATTGAAAAAGAACATCTTGAATATCTGATTGTAGATGATACCCAAAGTAGTATTAAGGCGATTGATTGGATGTTGTTTGTTCCTAAAGGGTTAAGTTCCTATGTAGCGAAGGCGCTTTATGTTCGTGGTGCAATGCGTACAGTGTTGATCCTCTGTTCCCGAAAGAAAAATGCTTTCACTGAAGATCAGATTATTGATGTGACTGCAATAGCGACAGCGTTTCACCAACAATTAAAGCAGATTCGTAAAGTATCTAAGGTCTAATTTTACAAATTATTAAGCACATACAATTTTTCCTGACGGATTGTGGATTTAATTCCATGATCCGTTTTTTTGTATGAAATTCTATTTTAGGAATATTTGTATTCTTGATAAAACAGAAATAGTCATAATTGGTTATACCAATATTTGAATATTGGATTTCAATAAGAGTATCTTATAGAAATAGGACTAATAATGTCTTTCTGGAATTTATAGTTGTCTTTATCATGATATTGGTTTATACAATTTAAAACAATGTTTTTTTGGGGAAGTAAATGTCGGTTGTCGATACGGTTTTAGAGACAATAGGTGATCTTAGTCTGAAAGTCGGTGATCGTCTGCCGTCTGAGCGTAGCCTTGCAGAAAGATGTGAAATCAGTCGCTCCAGCGTCAGAAACGCTTTGAAGGATCTTCAATCCAAGCGAGTTCTGGATGTACGCCAAGGCAGTGGTTACTTTCTTTCCTCTGATTTTGCCTTACAGCAGGCTCTGGTAGGGCGGAATGCAGAATGGTCTATGCAGAGGGTTCGGCAGGTATTTGAAGCGCGTATTCTGGTTGCTGCACAGGTGACGGAATTGGGCTCCAAGGAGATGACCGCAGAGTCTTTACAGGAACTCGAAGATTGTCTTGTAGATCTAGGCAAGGCGGTGATCAACATTGATCTTCATGCCATGGAACTGTTGCATAACTGCTTTATAAATATTATTCACGAGAGATGTTCGAACCCAGAATATATTCGCATGCTCAATGAAGTAAAAGTTCCGTCGCATTACATTGTTTCTGTTATGCAGATGGCAGAAGGGGATGAAAGAAATGCTTATTTTTCTGAACATGTCAATCTCTTCCAAGCTGTTAAAAAGCAAGACCATGCCTTGGCTAAAGAAATCAGTACGGTGATTTGTGGAAAGATATCTGGCTTATTTGAAAAATATGCTTATGCCGTGTTCAGTTGATGTTTTGTGCCAACTTGAATGAGTGGCAAATACGTTAAGAGAAGTTTCATCAACCCAAAGAGAAGGAGGACGGAATGAAAAGACGTAGTTTTCTTAAAGCTATGGGGGCAACTGCTGCTGGTGTCGGAGCTGCAGCAACAATAGGAGCCCCAAGTAAAGCCTTTGCTCGGGGGAAAGAGGATATTGGTGAATGTAAAAGCTTGAAAATCACCGTTTTAACTGAAACCAGTTGGTTCGACAATGATCAGTTTAAAAAAGATATCGTCGATAACGGCGGTGCCAGCACCAATCAGTATGACATCCCCTGGGATCCAAACAATGCTGGTGGTTATGCAACCTTGCTGGAAATTGAGCAACTGGATGGCACGGTCAATAAGCTATTGATGGATACCGGCTGGAGTAATGAATGGATGGATTATGTTTATGATCGCCACGGCATTGATAAGATGATTGAATCCGGTGAGATAGATACTATGGTATTGACTCACTGGCACCTGGATCATTTCTGGGGAATCGAGTCAACTCTGAAGCACAATGACAAGATCAAGATGTATGGTCCGGCAACGATGTACCCGGAAGACGAGAAACTTCTCTATGGGGGGAAGAATGAGGCAAAGGGGGTCGTTATCAATAAGAATGATGTCCCTTTCAAAGGGGAGCTGATCAAGACGACTCCCAAAGAATTTTATAAACTCTATCCTGGTGTTGCCATCAAAGAGTTTGATGTGCCAATTCTGCTGCGTGTCCGCGGAGAAAACGTCGTCTACGTTAATGTTAAAGGGAAGGGGATTGTCACCGTTACCGGTTGCTGTCACCCCGGTCTGTTGACCTTGTATTCAACTGCAAGACGTCAGATCAAGGGTGGAGAAAAAATTTATGGTTGCTACGGTGGCCTGCACATCTCCCTGTTTGAAAACTGGGATCCCAAAATGGATGACATCATCAAGGGTGCAAAAGCTTTCAATCCTAAAAAAATGGGTTGTAATCACTGTACCGGTTGGGTTTGGGCTGAAAATGCCGCTAAAGCAGGTCTGCCGATTGTCAAGGGGACGGATACCTACAAGACCTATCCAAGGACATCGGCTGTGGCTAAAGACACTAATGTATTCCTGACCAACGGTGATACGGTTGTCTTCTAGTTATTGACAGGGCGCAACACCTATACGGTGTTGCGCTTTATTTTATTTCATGTTCTTGAGAGGTTGCGAAATGACTACAACAAAAAATAATTACCTCTTTGGCTTGATTGCGTTTGTCGTCATGATCGTTGTGAATTTTGCCCTGTGGCGACTCTTTTTTGCACCAAGTAACGGGGTCTTTAAACTCTTTACCCCGATGTATGGGTTGTCACTTGCTGCGTTTTATTTCTACTCAATCATGCTCATTGCTGATGTTTTTGGCTGGAAAAATGAGACTGGAAATATTGCTAAAGGGATTGCCCCGCTGCTAGCTTCAGTTGTTGTATTTTATGTCCTTTACTATGGGTTTTTCTGGAATATCCTTGGTAACTTCGGAATAACTTATTTCAGTCCACAGGCTCAGATTGCAACTGGTGGAACGGGTCTAGAAATATGGAATGCCCGTGAGAACTCATCTTTGGCCATTTTGTTTGTAATGACGGCATTAATCTGGGTGACAATGATCTGGAATACCGGTTTTGGGAACGCACCCTGGGATGGTTTGCAGAAGAGGGTTATAGGATTCAGTAAGTTTTCTGCAACAGCATTCATCAGTACCATTTTTTATGCAATTTTTTTCCACCCCAATGTCACCGCACTGTTTCAGCCAAAACAAATCTTTGCCGGTGTGCTTCCCTGGTGGGATGAAATAGCCATGACCTCCAGTTCTTTCTATCATCTTGGCTGGATGTTTGCCGGGCTGTTTATCCTGATGTTCCTGAATGACTGCCTGGATGGTTTCCCCTTTACCCTGTTTCGTAATGATGAAAAAAGCGGTTCCTGGATTGGTGCTGTCGTTGCTTTGGTGATTGCGGTTGTTGGTGGCTACCTCTTTATGTACATCGCTGAAGCTATCATGTCCTATTACTGGTATGAACCATTCACCGGCGGTAACTACACTGATGATCCACGTTTTCGCCATATTCATACTGCAGAGATCGCAACCTTTTTCATGCTGGCTCTGATGGTTGTGAAGGTTTTCTTCAATAATGTTTTTCAGCCTGCGAACAAGTGGTTGGCAGCGATTGTCAGACTTGTGGTTGTCAGTTGTGTTGGCATGTTAATTTATTTCTTTTATTATTCGGAAACTCTGGGCCCGAAATTTGTTGACCGGGTTCCAGGTATTGGCAATATCGACGATACCTCGTTGTGTTGGACAATTATGTCGATGGCGTTAATCCTGGTATATGACAAATTTTTTAACGCCTTCCCAATCCGTAAGCCATTGTGAAACGGCGTGAGTTTTTTAGAGAAGCTTTGGATGAGTCAATCCGAGCAGCACAAAAAGGTTTTTTGAGTCTTCATGAAACCTTTACTGAAGTTAATGAATCAGTACAGGATGCCTTGGATGACACGCCGGGCAATGGTGATTTTTTTGATTCTTATGAAATGAGTTATTCCCTGACCCTGGCTTATCCGCGCGAGATGTTTGAGCAGATGGCCAGGGATCATGGTATGCCTTATGAAGGTGTTGAAACCATTGACATTGCTAGCGAATTGTACAAAAGGGGCGTGATATGAGTGGAATTGATGCCTACAGTGCAACCAGAAATCTGATTGAAAATACATTCAGCTATTTGACCTGGCACGAAGATATTTGCGAACAAGCTGGATTTAAGGGAATTAGCCAGGTCTGGATAGAAGATCCCGCCTGGTATTTCTGGTTGGCTCAGGTCAACGGAGCATTCTTATTGCGCCTGCATGCCGATGAACAAATTGGAGACAATCAGTATGTAAGCTTATCTCTGCACTATTTTCCAACGGTTGATGAAGAAACCTATCATGATTTAAGTGCAGGTGAAAAATTGTTGATCAGTGATGATTCGGTCTTTGATCTCAAGACCAAGACCCCACATTTTGAAGCCTACGAGCAGTTTATCTCTTTATTTATTGTTGCCGAAATTGGCTTTGTTATTGATCCTGATAATTTTCTTCAGGTTCTGCTTTACAGCTCTGAGAAAGATGATAATCATCCCTTTCATGAGTTCATTGATTTGTTAGTCAGCTCGTTAAATTTTCAATCGAAACAGCATCATCACAGTGCTTTTTCGTTTCAGGATGGATTGGTCAATACTTCGATTTTAAGTTATTCAGAACCCGCTTTTCAGCAGTTCATAGATGAATTTAATTTGGACTCTGATCTTCTTAAGGTTATTGTTCCTGACAACAGACTTAATAATTGGCTACGGGCAGCACACCTGGATGCAGTTTGCTCTATGAACGGGGCGTGTAGCTGTAGTCATTAAAAGGGAGGAGTTTATGCAGAAGATTTTGATGAGTTTGATCTGTATTTTAGCATTTTTGGTTGCCAGTGGTTATGCCATGAGTAGCAAGGATCAAATGCAGGGATACGCACTCAATAATCAACATTGCGTTTCTTGTCATGACTCTGTCGCTGATCCAGAAAAACCGGGGTTTACCAGAGATACTTGGCATTTGATCATCAATATTATGCACAAGAACGGTCTTGAGTCTCTATCTGCTGAAGAAAATGGTGCATTGGTCGATTATTTCTATACTATCCGCAGAGGTTTAGAGCGCGAAGCAGGTTAATTAGTAATGAATTTTTTTGTATTTGTAATGGGCTCGTCAATTGATGGGCCTTTTTTTCTATGAGATGACATCAGTTTTGACCAATGCTGTAACCAGGGATCAACATCTCAAGGCAGGCTTTTAGCAGGTGACTGCGGTGTTCATTTTTGCGCAGTAGCAGAGTCAGGGGGCGTTGTAGCTGTAGTGGTGTCATGATCTCGACCAGCCAACCATGTTCCAGTTCTCTCTGCACTGCAAGACGTGACAGACAACTGATACCAAGACCTGCTTCAACTGCCTTTTTAATCGCTTCTGTGTGACCAAGTTCCACCACCGACTGCAACTGAGAAAGTTTTATTCCCAGAGCTTGTTCAAAAACTTCACGTGTTCCTGAACCCACTTCTCGAATGATCCAGTCTGCATTGATCAAATCTTTACGCTCAACAGATTTAGCGGTGATCCATGGGTGTTTTTGTCCGGCAATAACAACCAATTGATCTTCTTTCCAGTGGTATTGTTCCAGTTGGCCGAGATGACAAGGTCCCTCAATCAAAGCTAAATCAAGTTCGCCCTGATCCAGCAGGGTACTTATAGTTTCACTATTCCCAACCTGCATGGCAATACTGGCTTTTGGGTAAGCTTTTGAAAATTGAGCCATAAGGAGGGGGAGCAGGTAATTACCGATTGTGGTACTTGCTCCTATCTGTAATTGCCCAATAGGTTCAGAGGCTGAATCAGTGAGTAACTGATCAATGGCGACGGACTGCTTAAGAATTTTCTGAGCTGAGGGGAGTATTAACCTGCCTCTATCATTCAGCCGCAATTTTCGTCCTTGGCGGATGAATAATGGCTCATCATAGCTATTCTCGAGGTCGGCAAGAGCCATGCTGATGGCAGACTGGCTAAGCCGGAGTTTGTCTGCGGTTTTGGTTACGCTTCCTGAAATTGCAACTGCAGTAAATATTTCGAGTTTTCTAAGGCTGATGCTCATAACTATCCATCAATTAAATTGATATAAAATACGAAATTTATATATTATTATTTATATAGAAAAACCATTACATTGCCAACCAATTAAACTTCAAAAATATTGTGTTGGAGAAACTACAGATGATTAAGATTATTTTTATCCTTTTGCTGACTTTTTGCATGTTACCGATTGTGACCACGCCTATGGCTTTAGCTGCCGGTATCGTCTTCAGTTTGATATTTGGCAACCCCTGGCCGAAAGAATCGACTGCCGCCAGCCAGAAGCTTTTAAAAATTTCAGTGGTTGGGCTAGGCTTTGGCCTCAGTATTCAGGAAGTCTGGTCGGTCGGTAAGGATTCCGCTGGCTATACGATTATTGGAATTGCTGTAACCATCGGAGTTGGCTTGCTTCTGGGGCGCATACTGCACCTGAAAGGCAATACGGCAGCGCTTATTTCGTGCGGGACTGCTATCTGTGGCGGGAGTGCAATCGCTGCTATGGCACCGGTACTACGGGCAGAAGATGAAGAAATTGCCGTTTCTCTTGCAACTGTATTTTCTTTAAACGCTGTGGCTTTACTGCTCTTCCCGTTCATTGGCCATCTGGTCGGGTTAAGTCAGCATCAATTTGGTTATTGGGCTGGTATGGCGATTCATGACACCAGTAGTGTTGTCGGTGCTGCTGCAAGTTATGGTGCCGAAGCGCTACGTACTGGGACAACTGTTAAGCTCACCCGTGCTGCGTGGATTGCACCGATTGCAATGGCTACCGGGTTATGTCTACGTTCCGAACAAAAAACTAAATTTCCATTATTTATTGCCGGTTTTGTCATTGCCGCTATTCTGCATAGTGTGCTGCCACAGTTTAGCGCTATCTGGCAAGTTCTGAGTGCCATTGCCCGACAGGCTCTGGTCATTACCCTCTTTTTAGTCGGTTGTGGTTTGAGTCGCGAGGTCTTAAAGCGGATCGGTATTCGACCACTGTTTCACGGTGTTACTTTATGGATATTTGTCGGTGGACTAACTCTGGTGGCGATCAGTCAAGGTTTGATTCATTAGTCGGTTGAGTATCAAGCTATGACAAGGAGGATCTCTTACTCGTGAATTATCTGACCACTGAAAATATAGATTTCAGTTTCTGCAAGCTGCCATGAGTTCTCAGGAAGCCCTGCTTTAACACAGGTTTGCCGAAGGAACGTCTCTCTGTCCCAGCCGTGTTCAGTGGCAACTTGTGGGAGTAATACTCCACGGTTGAACTCTTTTATGATATAAATGCCATGAGTGCCCACTTCAATCTGATTGGTATTGTCAATTTTTTTCAGAGGTGACAAAATGGTAATCTCCAGACTGAAATTATCCAGCTCGTCTGGACTCATTGGTGGAAAGCGTGGATCTTGACTTGCCGCAGCCACAGCCATTGTTGCTACTTCCCTGAATAGGGGTTGTTGTGACTGAAAATTTCCGATACAACCACGCAGGTGGCCATTCCGTGTAATCGTTACAAAACATCCAGAATGAATACTGAGGGCTTTTTCATTTTTGGTCTCTGGTCTATAAACTTCATTATTAACTTGATGGATAATTGCATTGCGGGCAATTTTCAATAACTCTGTTGCGGCGGTTCTGGAAAGCATAAAATACTCCTTAACCCTGTTGGTTTCTTGTCACCTGCTTGTTCATTCATTTATAGTTAGAGTCTAACTGATATGCAACTCTTATTAAGACCTCTGTCCATTGGAACGACTTCTATGAAACATCTTCTGTTTTTGACCCTGTTTTTTGTATTGACCAGTTGTGCTGTAGCTCCGACGACTGACCAAAAAAATCCCAGCTCCATGAATAAGGTGTCAATTGATCAAGAAGCTCGGCTGGGTAGAATTTTATATGACCAGGCATTACAGCAGCTGCAAGAAACTCAACCCGAAGCTTATGTGCTCTATGAACAGGCACACACGGCTGAAGTAGCAGGGGAACTTAAGTCTGCTATTGAACTTTACCATAAAGCGATGCAACAAGCCCCGAAGAACGGATTTTTGCTGACCAGCCTGGGAATGGCATATTTACGCAATGAGGATACCATCCCGGCGCGGCGCTATTTACTTAAAGCTATAAGTTATGACCCCGGTTATTACAAACCCAAGTTGGGGTTAGGATATATCTATCTACAGGATCAGAAATTTCAGAAAGCTATGATTCAGTTGGAAGCTTCCTTGCGACTGTTACCAACAGTTGAAGGGACTTTCCTTCTTGCTGAAGCTAAAAAGGCGCGAGGAAATTTGCCGGAAGCAAGACAACTATATCAGTTGGTTAAACAGACTGATACAAATGGTAAATTAGGAAAAGCAGCGGCAACCCGGTTGAGGAGTTTACCAAAATGAATCAAGATGGTTCTCAATGGTCTTTGGAAAAAGATGAAACCTTGCTCTGGCAGGGACGTCCAGCACCGCGTTGTTATACTTTTCGTCATTGGTTGCAAGCAACAATCGGGACAATTCTTTATCTGGCAAGTTGTTTCTGGTTGATGGTTGGCGTTCAACTCGTACGCAACAAAGACTATTCATGGTGGTTGGCGGTTGCCCCTTTTTTATTAGCTCTCGCAGCTTTTTTTGTCGGACCGGGGCAGCTGATTCTGGCACGCCTGCGCTGGGAAAAGATTTTTTATGCCTTAACCGATCAGCGCCTGCTGGTGCGCAATCGGCTTATCGGGAGTAAGATAATCTTTTATCAACTGTCTGAGTTCAAACAATTTAAACAAAAGCACTATGGTCAACATCTTTCCAGTATCCGCTTGTCATTTAAAGATCATCCTCCCATTGTGCTGGAATGTCTTGAACATCCTGAGAATCTGATTAATCTCCTGCCAGAGAAGATATCGGTATCTAAGGATTCTGTTTGACTTGTTCAGAAACAGGTCGCTATGATGCGCGACTTTCTAAAATCTAACTTTGCTGGTGATGAATTGAATAAAGCTTTTTATTTAGAAACATTTGGTTGTCAGATGAATGTCGTTGACTCTGAGCAAATTGCGGCTTTGTTGACTGAGATTGGATACACTCAGGTTGATGCCGCTGATCAAGCTGATCTGGTGCTGTTGAACACCTGTTCTGTGCGTGATAAGGCTGAGCGTAAAGTTTATGGGCATCTGGGACGCTTCAAACCGATTAAAGACCGGCGGCCGGAGCTGATTATCGGTGTCGGAGGTTGTGTCGCACAACAGGAAGGGGAAAAAATGCTGGAGAAGGTTTCCTACCTTGATCTGGTGTTTGGCACCCACAATATTCATCGCCTCCCTGAACTTGTTCAGCAGGTTGAACAGAATCGCCAACGCGGTTGTGTGACCGATTTTCAAGATCGTGAAACGCGGCTCAATTTGTTTCCTGAACGAACCTCCCAAGAAGTAGTGACCCGCTTTGTAACGGTCATGCAGGGGTGTGATAATTTTTGCTCCTATTGTATTGTTCCCCATGTGCGGGGGCGGGAAATCAGTCGTCCCAGTCATGAAATTATAGCTGAAGTAAAAGGCCTTGTTGCTCAAGGTGTCCGGGAAGTCACCCTGCTTGGGCAGAATGTCAATTCGTACAATATAAAGGATGCCGAGGATATTTCTTTTGCTCAGTTGTTGCAGCAGGTCAATGCGATTGGTGGACTGCAACGACTCCGTTTTGCCACATCACATCCCAAGGACTTGACTGCTGAGTTGATGGATTGTTTCGGATCTTTGGATAAGCTGTGTAAACATATTCATCTACCATTTCAGAGCGGTTCAGATCGAATTCTCAAATTGATGAATCGTGGTTACACAAGGGGTGAATATCTGCGGAAAGTAGAGGAACTAAAAAAAGTTTGTCCAGAAATTCGATTAACAACAGATGTTATTGTCGGCTTTCCCGGCGAAACTGAGGAAGATTTTCAGGCCACTCTCGATCTGGTGAAACAGGTCGGTTATGCCGATGCTTTCACTTTTTTGTACTCTCCTCGAGTTGAAACCGCTGCGGCGAAGATGGTGAATGATCAATCGGCTGTGCAGAAACAACAACGTTTTGACCGGTTACTTGAATTGCAACAGCAGACCAGTGCCGCTATCTGGCAGACCGATGCAGGTCAGGAGTTGTCGGTGCTGGTAGAAGGGGAAAGCAGACAGGGGGACGGTCAGTTGTTTGGTCGGTCAACCTGGAACCGGATTGTTAATTTTAATGGCTCAAAAGAGCTGATTGGTCAAATTGTTACAATCAGAATATCTAAAGTGTTTCGAAATTCACACCTTGGAGAACTGGTTGAATCCTAATAAATTGCAGGAGAAAATAAATGATAGATTTACACAACCACACATTTTTCAGTGATGGTGAATTGGTTCCGGCAGAACTGGTTCGTCGCTATGCCGTTGCCGGTTATACTGCCATAGCGATTACTGACCACGCCGACAAGAGCAATACGAAGTGGCTGCTTGATAATATTGTCGATGTTGTCGATGAAATTGGTGCGGCAAATAATATCCAGGTTCTGGCGGGTGTCGAGTTGACCCATGTGCCACCATCAGCAATTGCCAATGTTGCTCAATTTGCCAAGGACAACGGAGCTGAAATTATTCTGGTTCACGGAGAATCGATTGTTGATCCGGTTATGCCGGGAACTAACCTGGCTGCCATCAAGGCAAAAATCGATATTCTTGCCCACCCCGGGTTGATAACACCAGAAGAAGTTCAGCTGGCAGCTGATCTGGGGGTCTGCCTGGAAATTACTACGAGAAAAGGCAATTCTTTGACCAACGGACACATTGTCAAACTCGCTGAAAAATATGGTGCAAAACTGGTGATCAATAATGATGCCCATGCGCCGACCGATATTCTCTCTCCTGAACTGGTGCACAAAATTGCACTGGGTGCCGGAATGACCGAAGAACAATTTCTCCAGGCACAGAAGAATTCTGCTGAATTGGTTGCCAGGGCTAAGGCTTAAATCTTTAGCCGCAGATGAACGCAGATAAAAGCGGATATGAACCTAAAAGAAGGTTCAAAAAAATCTTAAAACTAAAGCGTCAGCCAGCAAGACGCCAAGCACTCCAAGAGAATCAAAGCGTTTAGGGATAGTTTTTCTTGGTGGTCTTGGCGTCTTGGTGGCAATCAGCCTTTGTTTTGGTTATAGGTTCGTTTTTTTAGGTTTATATCTGCGTAAATCAGATTTTATCTGCGGCTAAGTGGTCGTGATTATATGTTGTTATAGAATTGTATGAGAGTGACCGGAGGAAATAGATGAATAAAAAAGATTTTGCTTTTTTGAAACAATTGGTTGAAACCCCCAGTCCTTCCGGTTACGAACAGCCTGCCCAGAGGGTCATCAAAAAACAGCTTGAAGGGATAGCTGATAATCTGCACACTGATGTTATGGGCAACTTGATTGCCGACCTCAAAGGGGAGGGTGGTCCGCGGGTTATGCTGGCTGGCCACTGTGATGAAATTGGTTTCATGGTGCAGTTTGTCGATGATCGCGGTTTTATTTACTTTGGTGCAATCGGTGGGGTCGATCCTCATCTGTCGCCGGGGCAGCGGGTGGTGATTCATACTGATCAGGGTGAAATTCCCGGTGTGATTGGTAAAAAAGCGATCCATCTGATTGAACCGAAAGATCGAGACAAGGTTATTAAGCTGAAAAAGCAGTTTATTGATATCGGGTGTTCAAGCCGTGATGAAGTCGAAAAATTAATCCAGATTGGTGACCCGGTGACTTTTGCTGTAGGAGTGCAAACCCTGCAGAATGATCGGGCAACATCTCGGGCCTTTGATGACAAGATGGGCGCCTTTATCGTCACCGAGGTGATGAAACGAATCAAAGCTTCTGGAAAAATTGCATCTGACCTTTATGCGGTATCTACAGTCCAAGAAGAGATCGGTTTACGTGGCGCGGCGACCAGCAGTTACGGTGTTAATCCCGATGTTGGTATTGTGGTTGAAGTGACCCACGCCACCGATTATCCCGATGTTGAACAATCTTCAATCGGGCGGGTTGAACTCAGCAAAGGGCCGGTTATTGCTCGAGGTGCCAACATTAATCCAATTCTGTTTAAATTACTGGTTGATACGGCAACAGCAGAAAAAATTCCGATTCAAATCATTGGGGTTCCACGGGCGACCGGTACTGATGCCAACGTGATGCAGCTATCCCGTGGCGGAGTTGCAACGGCATTATTGGGTATTCCACTCCGTTATATGCATACTCCGGTTGAGACCCTTTCTCTGTCGGATCTGGATCATGCTATTGTGCTGTTGACCGCAGTGGTGAAACGGATTAACAACCGATCCTCGTTTATTCCACACTGAATTTCTGTCTCCAATTCCTTGACAACTCATTAAAAACAAGGTAAATTTTTGTAGTATAAGATCGGGTTATTTTTCTTATATCTTGCGTTGAACTGCTTAAGTTAAATTGTAGATTTTCTGTATTTCAGGAGAATTTCTTCAATCCTTCCTTTGAGCTCTCCTGTTATATAGTCACTGTTGTGTCTACACGATCAGGAGGCTGCCATGACTGATACTCACCTACGAAAACGCACCGAAAGTTTGCTTCATCATGCTGATGTTTCCATTAATGGTGATCGACCCTGGGATATTCAAGTCAAGAATAAGAGTCTCTATAGACGTGTATTTGCGCAGGGGAGTTTGGGCTTCGGTGAAGCCTATATGGACGGTTGGTGGGATTCCGAATCTCTTGATGAACTTTTTTCACGCCTGATTAAAGCCCAGCTTGATGATCGATTTAAGTCCTTTGTTGTGCTGTTGACGGCTCTTAAAGCAAAGTTATTTAACTGCCAATCGTCAAGACGGGCTTATCAGGTTGGTGAAAAACACTACAATATTGGCAATGATCTTTATAAGCATATGCTGGATTCCAGAATGATCTACAGTTGTGGCTATTGGGAAAATGCTCAGACTCTTGATGATGCCCAAAAAGATAAGCTTGAATTAACTTGTAAAAAATTACATCTGCAAGAAGGGCAGCGGGTCTTGGATATTGGGTGTGGATGGGGAGGCACCGCCCGCTACATGGCAGAAAATTATGGTGTTGAAGTTGTTGGAATTACTATCTCAACGGCACAGGCTGAGTTGGCCAGAGAAAATTGCCGGCAGTTACCAATTGAAATTCTGGTTAAGGATTATCGGGAGGTGCAAGGACGTTTTGACCGGGTCGTCTCGATCGGGATGTTTGAACATGTTGGTTATAAAAACTATCATACCTTTTTTGAAACGGTAGGAAAACTATTGCAAGATGATGGCTTGTTTTTGCTCCATACGATTGGGGGAAATGCTCCAGCAGAGCATACTGATCCATGGATTGATCGGTATATTTTCCCTAACGGTATGATGCCCTCTGCGCGACAGATAAGCTCAGCTTTTGAGGATTATTTTATTCTCGAAGACTGGCATAGCTTCGGGCCTGATTACGATAAAACTCTGATGGCCTGGCACCGGAAATTCAATGACTCCTGGCCGGAAATTAAGGGAAATTACGATGAACGCTTTCGGAGGATGTGGAGCTACTACCTGCTCGCCAGCGCTGGATCTTTTAGAGCCAGAAAAAATCAGCTCTGGCAGATTGTCCTGTCAAAAGAGGGTCTGGCTGATGGTTACCACTTTCCGCGCTAGTTTTGAAGTAGCAAGGACAATCCGGCTTCACTTGTTTGCCGAATCCTCATTGTTTTGAGGGCTTCCCACGACGTTTAGATCCAGGTGTTTTGGTGCGGGAGCCGAATTTCTTGGTTGTTGGATTTCCTTTTCCAAACTTTCGCCGTTTTGAAAAGTCTTTTCCAGGCGCTTTGTATGAACCTGAATCAAGGCTGATCTGTAACTGTTCATCACAGACCCAGACCCCTTTTAATTTGTGGAGCACATCCTGAGAGAGGTTTTTGGGTAAATCGACCAGGCTGAACTGGTCAAACAGTCGGATTCTGCCAATGTCGCGGCTGTTGATTTTTCCTTCATTGCTGATGGCTCCAACAATATTCCCCGGCTCTACACCATGAACACGACCCACTTCAATGCGATAGGTCTGCATCTGATCGTCGCTGGTTTTTCGCTCACGCCTTGGAGCCGTATTTCGTTCCGGACGCTCTTCCCTTACTTCTTCAACAATTTGTTCCTCTGGATTTAAAGGGCGCTCTTTCTGTAATAGATAAGCGAGAGTTGCGGCGATCTTGCGGTGACCAATATCGTATTCGCTCTGATACTGGTCGATCAACTCCTCAAAGAATTCCATATCCTCAGATTCCATTGCTGCGGAAATCTGTTCCTTAAACTGGTTGATACGGCGATCGGTAATATCTTTGCGACTTGGCAGTGCCATGGCTTTAATAGGTTGTCGCGTGGCTCTTTCAATCGCGGCTAGCATCCGTTTCTCTCGTGGAGCGACAAACAGTATCGCTTTCCCTTCGCGACCAGCACGGCCGGTGCGACCGATACGGTGAATATAAGATTCCGTATCATAAGGGATGTCATAATTAACGACATGACTGATTCGTTTGACGTCCAGCCCACGAGCAGCAACGTCAGTCGCAACGACAATATCAAGGGAACCATCTTTTAACCGTTCAACGGTTTTTTCCCGCAGCATCTGGGTCATGTCGCCGTTCAGTGCAGCACTGGAAAAACCGCGTGCTTCAAGTTTTTCAGCTAGATCGACAGTGGCAACTTTGGTGCGGACGAAGATCAACATACCATCGATTTCTTCAGCTTCAAGAATGCGGGTCAAGGCATCAAGTTTGTGTAATCCTTTGACCTGCCAGAAGCGTTGGGAAATTTTGTCAACAGTTGAGGTTTTACTCTTAATCCTGATTTCAAGCGGGTCGTGTAAATGTTTACGTGCAACATTTAGAACTTCTTTGGGCATGGTTGCCGAGAAGAGAGCGGTCTGATGTTTTTCTGGTGCATAGTCCAAAATCTGCTCAACATCATCAATAAAGCCCATTTTCAGCATTTCATCTGCTTCATCGATAACGACACAACTCAGTTTGTCGAGTTTCAAAGTTCCACGGCGTAAATGATCCTGAATTCTGCCAGGAGTGCCGACAACAGCTTGAACTCCGCGTTGTAGTTGGCGTAATTGTTGACCCATATTTTGACCGCCATACACAGGTAAAACCTGAAATCCTTTAAGATGGCGGGCATAGGTCTGCATGGCTTCCGCCACCTGCAAGGCGAGTTCTCGCGTTGGTGTTAAGACCAGAATTTGCGGGGCTTTCAGCTTCGGGTTAAGGCGGCTGAGTAATGGGAGTGAAAAAGCAGCCGTTTTACCTGTCCCCGTTTGCGCTTGTCCCAAGAGGTCGCGACCCTCCAACAATGGTGGGATGCTCTGCGCTTGAATCGGGGTGGGTGTTTCATATCCGACTTCTTTGATAACTTTAAAAACATTAGGAGCTAGAGCGAGATCTTTAAAAGCTGGTCCATTTTCATCAGACATAAATTTCCTGTTTATTTAAATGTGATTTTGGCAAAAGACGCGCACCTTAGCCTATTTAGACATTCAGAGCCAGTTATTTTATTTCTTCAAGGGTTTTATTTCTGCCAAGGTCTTTCGGCTTCCAGAGAATCAACAGGAGTGCCAACAAGGTCAGATTGGCAAACATGGCAATCAGCATCGCCAAACTGGTGAAGAGCCCAAAATAGATGGTTGGAATGAAGTTGGACAGGGTCAGAATTGAAAAACCAATGATAATCGTAATAGACGTGTAATACATCGCTCGACCGACACTGTCATGGCTCCGTTTCATGGCTGCCAGATAATCGCCATCTTCCAGGATTTCTTCATTGAAGCGGTGGACATAGTGAATAGTATCATCAACTGCAATACCAATAGCGATGGCGGCAATGGTAATAGTCATAATATCAAGGGGGATATTCAGTAATCCCATCAATCCGAGAACTACACCAGCAGATATCAGATTGGGAATAATCGAGATAATGGCCAGACGTAAAGAACGAAACTGCAGAATAAACATCACCATGATGACCAGAAAAACTACCCCGATAGTCATGATTTGTGAACTGAAGAGACTTTGCAGGACATTGTTGTAAAGGACGAACATCCCGGTCAGGTGAACCTGTTCCGGTTTAATATGAAGCTTATCGGTCAAATCAAGACGAATTTTTTTCAATAAAGAATCGCGGCGCAGATTCGGATTGGAATCTATCACCCGCAGGGAGAAACGTACCTGGTTTCCATCCGCTGACATATAGGGACGAAACAGTGATTCATTGATAACCTTCGGTAATTTTTTATGAATAACCGCGAGGGAAATATTGTCCAACGGCAGATCGCCATTGAGTTGTTGCATCAGCGTCATGGTCGTTGCCATGGAGAGGACTTTTCCGGTTTCAGGTAGCTCATCCAGGTAGTTATGAATCTTCTTCAGGGTTCCAATCTGGTAACTGTTGTACCAGTAGCTACTGCCAGAGAGACCCGTTTCAGCTTCTTTTTCATCAAAGAAGTCATCCGCAAAAGGATCCTCTTCTACTCGGTTTGCATTCTTTGCCTGCTCAGCAATGAAATCAGGGTCAGCATCAATAATGACGTCAAGTGGAGTTGTCCCTCCAAGCTGTTTGTCGATTAATTCCATTCCCTGATAAATTTCAGTCGTCGGTTTAAAGTAGTCGATGAAGCGGTTTTCGACCGTCAATTTCGAGATCCCGATACCACTTACAATTGCCAAAACAGCAAAAATAGTCAGGGTTGCTTTGCCATGATATTCGACCCAATCGGCACATGTTCGAGTGATGGTGCCAGTTATGTCAAAGCGGGGAGAAAATTTGACGGGCTTTTTGTAGAGCATCAGCCCGGCAGGGAAAATAGCAAAGGAAATCACCAGAGAAAAGCTGATGCCAATTGCCATCATCCAGCCAAAGTCGATGACCGGTCGGATATCACTGGTTAATAAAGAAGCAAAGGCGACAATCGTGGTGAGGGACGTGTAGATGCTGGGAACCGCCTTACTGCGAACCATTTCTTTGACCATGGTGGCTTGATCTGCACCGGGAATTTCATCGTACAACTCATTGTAGCGGACAATCAGGTGAACACAGAGAGAAAGGGTGATGATCAACAACAGTGAGGTAAAATTAGAGGAAACCACCGTGACTCTCCAGCCGACCAACCCGAGAAAGCCAAACATGAACAGAACTGACGCAAAGCAGCAGGCCATTGGCAGAATAACCCAGCGCGGATTACGGAAGATTAAGAATAACATTGATACCAGAAAAACCAGAACTCCAAGACCAAAGGAGGCCAGGTCGTGGCGGATGAAGTTAATCATGTCGGCTACGATCATCGGGACTCCACCGAGGAAGAGTTCTGCCTGCTGGTGATGCTGTTTCATAATCGTGCGGATTTGGGCAATATTCAGAGCTTCCTGCTCTGCCAGAACACGGCTGTATTCATCAAACTTAGAGCTGGCTTGTTCAAGTTGAGAAGTTTCTGTGGCAGAAAGTGGGATGGTCAACCGCTTCTCTCGCAGAGTATTCCTTTGCTGTAACAGTGAATGATAGATTTCATCGCGTTTAAAAATGACCTGCAAGGCTGTTGTTTTTGCGTCTGGACTTACGAGAAGACTTTTGTAAAAAGGGCTGGTTGCAAATTCCTTGCGGACAAGATTGGTATCAATCCCTGGTGTTTCCAAGGTGCGAACCCCGCTCTTCAAGTCTCCCAAGCTCAAACGCGGGCTGTCAATCAAGGGAACATCAAGAATACTGAGGACTGAATCAACGCGCTCAATCTGCAGCAGACTGTCACGGAGCTTACGCAGATCATTTAGCGTTTCCGGGGCATACAGGTCCCGGGTTGGCGAATAACTAATGATCAAAAATTCGGCACTGCCATATATCTCATTCATTGTACGGAAATATTTAAGATCCTGATCATTTTCCAGCAGCAAGGAGTCAGCTGAAGCATCCAGGCGAAAGTTTCGGGCATAGTTGCCAACACCGATGACCATCAGGAGAACCAGAAAAATAGTTATGAGTGGATGTTTCAGAACGGTACGTTCGTAGAGATTCATGATGTTTTCGTACATGGGAATTTATTCCATTCGGATAAAAAGTTTACATTTACTTATTGGATATTTCATATAATCGCCTATTTTAAACAAAAAGAAAAGCCCCAGCTAAATAACCGGGGCTTTTCTTGCTTGATATCGTTAGAACAATCTTGGATTACAGACCAAGGGTCTTGAAGAAGTCGTTCCCTTTATCATCAACCAGGATAAATGCCGGGAAATTTTCAACTTCGATTTTCCAGACAGCTTCCATTCCCAATTCCGGGAAGTCGATACATTCAACTTTTTTGATATTTTCTTCAGCAAGAACGGCAGCTGGACCACCAATGGAACCAAGATAAAAACCACCATGTTTGGCACAGGCATCGGTGACTTGCTGACTCCGATTTCCTTTGGCAATCATGATCATTGAACCACCATTTTCCTGAAGCAGTCCGACATAACTGTCCATTCGACCAGCAGTGGTGGGCCCAAACGAACCAGAGGCTTTACCTTCAGGTGTTTTAGCTGGGCCGGCATAATAGATTGGATGGTTCTTCAGGTAGTCAGGCAATGGTTTGCCACTATCAAGGATCTCTTTGAATTTTGAGTGAGCAATATCGCGGCCAACAACTATTGTTCCGTTGAGGCGCAGTGGTGAACCAACTTTGAGCTTACTCAGATCCGCCAGAATTTCAGCCATTGGTTGATTTAAATTAATCTGGGTGCCAAGACTTTTCTGCGTACGCATAGAATCAGGAATCAGACGTCCTGGATTGCGATCCATCTCTTCAACAAAAAGACCCTCTTTGGTGATCTTTGCTTTGATGTTGCGGTCAGCTGAGCAGGAAACAGCCATGCCGACCGGGCAGGATGCGCCGTGTCGAGGAAGACGGATAACCCGGACATCGTGAGCAAAGTACTTACCACCAAATTGTGCTCCAATTCCCAAGTCCTGAGCCGCTTTTAACAGTTTTGCTTCGAGCTCGACATCGCGGAAAGCTTGCCCGTGCTCATTCCCTGTTGTTGGTAGCTCATCAAGATAGTGAGCCGTTGCCAATTTTACCACTTTCAGGCAGGTATCAGCCGAGGTACCACCGATAACAAAAGCGATGTGATAAGGAGGACAAGCTGCAGTTCCGAGAGTTTTCATTTTTTCAGTGAGGTAGCTCACCAGCTTTTCCGGGTTGAGTAATGCTTTGGTTTCTTGGTAGAGCATCGTTTTATTCGCGGAACCGCCACCTTTGGTAATAAACAAAAACTTATAGGCGTCTCCGCCGGTTGCATAAAGATCAATCTGTGCCGGGAGGTTGGTTCCGGTATTTATCTCTTTGTACATATCGAGGGCAACGGTTTGGCTGTAACGAAGGTTTTCTTCGGTGTAAGTTTTGAATACACCTTCAGAAATGCGCTCCTCATCATTGCTACCGGTCCAGACTTGCTGACCTTTTTTTGCAACAACTGTAGCGGTACCAGTATCCTGGCAGAGAGGAAGCTCGAAATCAGCTGAAATTTCAGCGTTGCGCAAAAATGCCATTGCGACTAACCGGTCATTATCAGAAGCTTCGGGATCACTGAGGATCTTTGCAACTTGTTCGTTGTGCCCGGGGCGGAGCATGAAGGAAACATCTCGCATGGCAGTGTTTGTTAATACTGTCAGTGCTTGCGGGTCAACTTTAAGAACATCTTTTCCGTCAAAGTTTTCAACACTGACAAGTTTTTCGGAACCTTCAATTTTATAATACTTGGTCGTGTCGGCACCGAGAGGCATTGGATCCTGATACTTGAAATCTGGCATCTTCTCACTCCTTATAGGGATAGAATAATGGATCAATAAAACCTGCAATAAACTTGCGCATTATAGGGGATATTTATACAGTTGTCGACTATTAACAACGGTAAAAACACTGAGAAACTTACTTTCTTTTGCTGCTAATTAGTTCATTCAATCGGATCTCTTTAAAGTTGTAAGAATACCTGACTAAAATGTTTGAAAATAATTGACAGAAACAGTCGGGTATGATAATTCTGAACAAGATTAAAATGGTGTATGGTAAAAATTAACATTGAGTAGGTGATAGTTGACTCTTTTAATAGTTCATAGGTCTGTGCGATAATAGCTAGAATCGGGAGGTAAAATAGATGTTTTCTCAACTCAAGGAAGATCTCAAGGTTGTCTTTGAGCGTGACCCTGCTGTACGGAGCGTGTTTGAGATTATCTTTTGCTATCCTGGCTTTCACGCGATGATTTTTTATCGTTTGTCCCATCGGCTTTGGAACAATCATCTGAAGTTTCTTGCCCGCTTTGTTTCTCACCTCGGGCGGTTTTTCACGGGGATTGAAATTCATCCGGGAGCTATGATCGGTCACGGATTTTTTATCGATCATGGTATGGGGGTTGTCATTGGGGAAACGGCTGAGATTGGTGACAACTGTACTCTCTATCATGGCGTGACTCTAGGTGGAACTTCCTGGGCAAAAGAGAAACGACATCCGACTCTGGGAAACAACGTTATTATCGGTTCCGGGGCAAAAATACTTGGTCCATTCAAGGTTGGTGATGACAGTAAAATTGGTTCCAATTCTGTTGTGGTAAAAGAAGTCCCCGCAACCGCTACCGTGGTTGGTATCCCCGGCAGGGTTGTTTTGTCGGGTAAGAAAAGGGTTGGTGTCGACCTTGAGCACGATAAGTTGCCAGATCCAGTAGCCAAGGCGGTCAGTTGTGTTTTTGACCAGCTCCATCGATTAGAAGAGAAAGTTGAGGAGTTACAACGTGAGCAAAAACAATTGAAGGAAGACCTTGCCCAGTATGAAGATCAGGAAACAACTGAACCGCTGAAGAAGGAAGCCGTCTGATGAGAATGTCAACAAAAGCGCAATATGCAGTGCGTGCTCTTGTGAGTTTGAATTTGACCAGTGATGGCTTTCCAGTATCGATTAAAGAGATATCAGAGCGAGAAAAAATTTCTTTGAATTATCTGGAGCAGCTGTTTGTCAAACTGCGTCGCGGTGGCATTGTCAATAGTGTTCGTGGCCCAGGAGGTGGTTACCTGCTGGCTCGACCGGCCGCAGACATCCGTATGGATCAGATAATTGATACGGTTGAGGAAGCTCTGATGCCACTGTCGTGCATGAATGCAGATGGCAGTTGCGGCTGTAAGATGGAGTGTACAACGCAATCAGTCTGGCAGGGGTTGGGAAATCAGATACGCGACTTCCTGGCTTCAGTCTCTCTTGAAGATTTAACCAATGATGGACGGCAACAGTTAATTCGTCGCGCTGCAAACAGTTAACCCTTTTCAGTTAAACCGGAGGACTTTCGTGAAAAAAATTTACATGGACAATAATGCGACAACAGCAGTTAAGCCTGAAGTTCTAGAGGCAATGTTGCCCTATTTCTGTGAGCAATTTGGTAATCCATCCAGTGTCCACTGGGCCGGTCGGATGGTCGGTGGCGCAATTGAAAAGGCGCGTGAACAGGTCGCGGAACTGCTGAATTGTTCTCCAGCTGAAGTGATCTTTCTCTCCTGTGGTAGTGAAGGAGACAATTACGCCCTTAAGGGAACTGCTGACGCATTAAAGGAGAAGGGTAATCATATTATTACCACTTCGGTGGAGCACCCTGCAGTGTTGGAAACTTGTGAGGCTCTTGAGAAGGAAGGATTTGAAGTGACCTACCTCAAGGTTGATCATGATGGAATGCTCGATCTTGCAGAGCTGGAAGCTGCAATAACTGATAAAACAATTTTGATTTCGGTTATGTGGGCCAATAATGAAACCGGCAATATCTTTCCAATTGAGGAAATTGGTCAAATCGCTAAAAAACATAAAGTGCGGTTTCATACTGATGCCGTTCAGGCTGCCGGGAAAATTCCGGTTGATGTGCGTAAAGCAAATTTAGATATGGCGGTCATCTCAGGTCATAAAATTGGTGCTCCCAAAGGTATCGGAGCCATGTACCTGCGTCGTGGCACCAGAATCTCTCGATTTATGCATGGTGGACATCAGGAGCGTAATCGTCGTGCTGGAACCCATAATGTTCCAAGTATTGTTGGTTTGGGTCTTGCGTGTGAGTTGGCCTTAAAAAATATGGATAAAGATTACGCCTATGTGCGGAATTTACGGGATAAGCTTGAAAAGGGGATCTTGTCATCCATTCCTGATGTCAAGTTGAATGGACATCCAAATGCGGATTTACGTTTGCCCAATACGTTGAATGTCAGTTTTAATTATATTGAAGGGGAGTCGTTATTGCTGTTTTTCGATATGAAAGGGATTGCAGCATCTTCGGGTTCAGCATGTACTTCCGGATCATTGGAGCCTTCGCACGTCATGGGAGCAATGGGCGTTGATATTGTTCTCGCTCATTCCAGTACCCGATTTAGCCTTGGGGCTGATAATACTGAAGAAGAAGTTGATTTTATTTTGCAGGAGTTACCGCCGATCGTACAACGGCTAAGGGAAATGAGCCCATTATATAATCGTGAGGGACCGACACCTTTGTCGTGTGATGAGTGCCGTATGGTTCACAATGTGACTTGCGAATAACACTAAAAATATAAGGAGAAAAATTATGTATACAGAAAAAGTTATGGATCACTTTTCCAATCCGCGCAACGTCGGTGAGGTCGAAAATGCCAATGGTGTCGGTGAAGTTGGCAATGCCTCTTGCGGGGATATTATGAGGATTTCGCTACAGGTTGAGAATGACATTATCAAGGATGTAAAATTCAAGACTTTTGGTTGTGGTGCTGCGATTGCGACATCCTCAATGGTTACTGAAATGGCGATTGGCAAAACTATTGATGAAGCACTGATATTGACCAATCAGACAGTTGCCGAAGCCCTGGATGGTTTGCCTCCGGCAAAAATGCACTGCTCTAACTTGGCAGCAGATGCTTTGCATGAAGCAATAAAAGATTATAGAAAACATAACTCTTAACTCAAACTCTTAGAGTTTAGTTTAACCTTTAAAAGGGCTCTACACACTGTGGAACCCTTTTTTTCTATCTGAGGAATATGTGAAAAAACGTGTTGTTGTTGCCATGAGCGGTGGTGTCGATTCTTCGGTTACTGCGGCATTGCTGAAAGAGCAAGGCTATGATGTTATCGGTCTGACGATGCATCATTGGGATGTTTCAGCGCAGCAGGGTTGCAATGAAAATTGTTACTCTAATAGTGCCGTTGTTGAAGCTAGAAAAATTGCTGAACAATTGTATATCCCTTTTCATACAATTAACCTTGAGGCTGATTTTCGTCAGCAGATCATTACCCCTTTTTGTCATGAGTATCTCTCTGGGCGGACTCCAAACCCTTGTGTCGTCTGCAATAAAAAAATTAAGTTTGGGTTGCTCTTGGAAAAAGCTTTGGAATTAGGTGCCGATTACCTGGCCACGGGGCATTATGTCAGCCTGGTACAAAAAGACGACAACACTTTTATCCGCAAAGGGCAAGATCCGAAAAAAGATCAGAGTTATTTTTTATTTACCCTCTCCCAGCAGCAACTCTCTCGCTGTTTGTTTCCCCTTGGTGATCTCGATAAGCAGCAGGTGCGTCAGCTAGCGACACGTTTAGATCTCCAATTTGTCGACAAAGATGAAAGTCAGGATCTCTGTTTTATCCCGGATGGGGACTATGTGGGTTTTCTGGAGCGGGAGCAAATTTCTGGGAAGTTAAGTGGAGAGATCGTCCATGTCTCCGGAAAGGTTCTTGGTCAACATCAGGGCATATATCGTTATACGATTGGACAGCGTAAGGGTCTTGGGATTGGTTGGACGGAACCTCTCTATGTTGTTAGCATTGATGCTAAAAATAAGAAAGTTATCGTCGGTGAAAAACAACATCTCAGTCGTACCGAAATGATGGTAGACCGGTGTTGTTGGAGTATCCCTGAGCCAACAGAATTATTCTCAGCAACCTGCCGTATCCGCTATCGACATACAGAAGTTCCAGTCACTGTTGAGCCACTGGAAAACTCTCGTGTGAAAGTTATTTTTGATGCGCCCCAGGATAGTATTAGTCCCGGACAGGCTGCAGTTTTTTATGCTGATGATCTGGTTATCGGCGGCGGCTGGATTCAATGAGAACTTCAGTCGCTATTGTCACCTTGGGATGTAAAACCAACCAGTTTGAATCGGCTGCAATGAGCGAACAATTAAGTCAGGCAGGCTATCAACAGGTTGCTTTTGAAGAGGGTGCTGAGCTTGTTGTTGTCAATACTTGTACCGTAACTGCGGCCACTGATGCACAATCTCGCAAGCTGATTCGCCGCGCCCGACGTCTCAACTCCAAAGCACGTATTGTTGTCACCGGATGTTACGCACAAATTGACCCAAAAAGTTTAAACCAGTTACCGGGTGTTGCGCTGGTGATTGGCAATAATGAAAAAGGTCAATTGCTGGAACATCTACTTGAGAACACTGAGCCGGGGCAGATACAAGTTTCCGATATTCGTGACAGCAGTACCATTGAACCTCTCAGTTTAACCGGCTTTGAACACCGCAGTCGGGCATTTGTCCAGATCCAGAACGGCTGTGATGCTTTTTGCTCCTACTGTATTATTCCCTATGCCCGAGGGCGTAGCCGTTCGGTGTTGGTTTCAGATGTTGTCAAGCAAATTGAAAAGCTTTCTGCTAACGGATATCCGGAAATTGTTCTGACCGGCATTCATATTGGTCACTATGGTCAGGACTTCAATCCTGAAATTGATCTTTTAACTCTCCTGAAATCAATTGAACTATCCAATTTTTCGGGCCGACTACGTTTAGGTTCGATTGAACCGACAGAACTGTCAGAAGAACTATACCGTTACGTTCTAAATTCCGACTGGATTTGCCCCCATTTCCACATTCCTCTTCAGGC
>JASFYS010000038.1:0-24531 GCA_045047095.1 Desulfuromusa sp.
CCAAATTAGTTACAAATAAAAACAACACCGCCGAGCTCCCTATCACGGTGATTTTGGAGAATATCCAAGTGTAGTTTTTTATGGCCGGTGGATTTGGGTGAAATAATAGCATTTGCGGGTTAGAACGAATTTGCCCTGAGACTGGGGTAGCAGGTGTAACAGTAAAAAAGACACCTGGGTGGCAACCTTAATTACTGAATAAAAATATGCTATACTCTACCGAGCCTGATGAAATATATGCACATCGAAAGGACACGTTTTATGTTCAACACCTTCTCAATTAAAAACACACCATACCAATTCACCAGCAGACAAAAAAACTCGATTCTTCCTGGGTTGATACTCCTTATATTGCTATCAGTCGGGTTTTTATCTGGCTGTGCTGATCATAAAGCGAAGACACAAGAATTATTAGCTGAAAACTATCACAGCCTGTCTAATGACGATTTGACGCTGTATTACTACAAGCTTGAAGATCAGATAGACGTTGTTGAACACAAAAGAACAGGTTCCTCAATCAGTCTTGGTTTGGGGCTAGGCAGCTTTGGACGCAGCAGTGGCGGCAGTGGCAGCGTTGGGGTTTCAACCGGGGGAAGTCAGCGGAATATTGCCACGAACCTGCGTGACCGACGTAATGAAGTCAGGCTGGAGCTGCAACATCGGGGAATTGCTCCATAAAATATTTGAAAAAGATATCAATCCTGGAATAGGACAACTGGAGCTTCAAGATAACACTTGATGGTATCCAAAAAGTCCGCAACATCTTCTCCATCCATGACCCGGTGATCTGCGGACAAGGTTAAACGCATAATCGGTGCAACTGCAGGTTCACCCTGATCGTCAACAACGACTTCACCCTTGATAGTCCCTACAGACAGAACTGCAGCTTGGGGCGGAGTAATAATAGCGCTAAAAGATTCCACTCCAAGCATTCCCATATTGGTGATCGTGAACGTCGCACCACTGAGATCATACTCAGGGAGTTCTCCCTGCTGCATGGTTTTTTCTGCCAATTCACGAGCTTGTTTGCTGATCTGTTGTAACCTCAACCTTTCACAGTGATGCAACACCGGATAGTACAACCCACGATCAGTTGCGGCGGCAATGGCAATGTTTATATCGGCAAGCTCAACCCCTTGTTCTCCGTTCCAAGTTGCGTTCACCCAGGGATGCTCAGCCAATGCCCGAGCAGTCGCAGCCAGAATGAAATCGTTTATTGTCACCTCGAGATCATGACGAAAACGAACAACGTCCGTCATATCTACAGAAATTGTCACATAGAAATGAGGAATCGTTTGCCAGGCCTTTTCCATTTTCAGAGCCAGAAGGTGGCGTATTTTGACCGACTTTCCCTGCTTCTGCAAACTTGGTAGAGAGACTTTCTGATGGTATGCCGTCTGCTGACGCACCTCCATACTGGAAGATAATTGTGCCCGTTCGATATCCGCCAGGATAATTCTTCCTTGCGCGCCAGTTCCCTGCAAAGCATCCAAACCGATTCCCAGCTCAGCCGCTAATTTTTCCGCAGCTGGCGAAACGCTAAATTGCACCCCTTTATGCTTTTTATGTTGAGTCATTTTGTTACTCCTTGCCAAGATTTGCACAGATCCATTATTTCAGCAGCAGTTTACCTCTTCCCCACAAACACCACAACGCCGACAACCAGGGACACAGCGGGGGGTCATTTTTTCTTGCTGTGCCCGCTGATATTCATGCCATAGATAGACCCGCTTAACTCCCTGATCAATGACCTCCCACGGGAAGACTTCATCCTCACCCCGTTCACGGGTCACATAAAAATCGAGAGATAATCCGGATTTTTTACACAGTTGTTTAAGATTATCTCCCGCGGCAAGTTTGGGCAATAACGACCCAATGCGTCGATCCCCCCGAGACAGAAATGTTTGCAGAATTGCAGCGCGGATAGATTCATTATTCATACGGGTATTGGGTATGTGTGAGACTGCAGCCTGTAAAAAACGGAGCTTCTTCTTCAGACTGTTTTCCGCGTCCATTCCTGCCCATTGAAATGGTGTGAACGGCTTGGGGATAAACGGATTAACGCTTAACGTCAGATTTCCAAGCTGCCCCCGTTTGCGCCCCGCTTCACGCCAAATAGCGGAGATATCTTCAGTCAGGGCAATAATTGCATCAATATCACTTTGTTCTTCACCCGGAAAGCCAATAATAAAATAGAGCTTCAGGTTTTTAATGCCACCAGCCGCTAACATTATTACCGATGTTAAAATCTGCTCTTCACTAATCCCCTTATTGATAAAATCACGCAACCTTTGACTGCCAGCTTCAGGGGCAATGGCAACGGATTTATGCCCGGCCTGATTTAGAATTTCAACTTCCTGGTTATTTAAAGCATCAAGCCGAAGGCTCGACATTGAAATTTGTCCTTTTCTTTCCAGAATTCCCTGTTGTAACTCCTGAATCCTGGAATAATCAGACACTGCTGCAGCAACAAGACCGATTCGATCCCGTTGGCAGAGACCAATCTCTACCTGCCCGAGAAGGTTATCTAAACTGCGCTCGCGGGGTGGAAGATAAACGAACCCGGCAGCGCAAAACCGGCAACCACGCGAACAACCGCGCGACACCTCGGTTAAAGCCATCTTGGCAAACTCAGTATCACCCGTCTGAATAAAACTACGGCTTGGCGATTGATCCAAATCGTTTAAAAACTGCCTGACGACTTTAGCAGGAACCCCGGATTCAAAATTAAGATGCGAAACTTCTCCCGTCGCAGTATAAACCGGAACATAAAATTTAGGCACATAGATCCCGGGCAACGGGGCTAATTTTTGCAGACAATCTTCCCGATCTGCAGATTCGTGCAGTAAAACATCCAATAATTCAGGTAGGATTGGTTCTGCTTCACCAACCGCAATCAGATCAACAATATCGGCTAAAGGTTCAGGATTGATAAAAGCGCAAACCCCACCAAACAGAATCAACGGCCAAGAATGGTCACGTTCTGCAGAAAAAAAAGGAATCCCAGATAAATTGAAAATTATCGGCAGATTAAGATAATCATTCTCAAACGATATTGAAAATGCAATCAGGTCAAAATCGGTCAAACAATGTTGAGATTCGAGAGAAACCAGGGAGCAACCAGATTGTGCCAACGCCTCCTTGTCGGGAAGAAAAAATCGCTCACAAAGACAGTCACTGCGTTGGTTGAGGAGATGGTAAACAGTTAAGAAGCCAAGGTTACTCATCCCTTGGTGATAGGTATTTGGATAAACCAAAGCAATCCGATAACGACCTTCATTCCAGGAATGAAAAATTGCACCCGTTTCTTCTTCTAGCCGCAGTTTATTGCTGTGATCTGTTTTTCTAGACATGAGATCATTTAAGCACAGCTGGTCAAAGGAAAGAATAGAATATGAAAAGAAACAAAAAATTAAAACTCCGGGATTGATATCTGCAACTTGATGTATCTGGCATGCGTGAGTTATTTAAGAAGTTTGTTAATAATTTCCTGATACTTTGTTTCGATGACGTGACGTTTCTTTTTCAGGGTATTGGTCAATTCCTCACCCATCTTAAACTCCTTGTCTAAAAAATGGATATTCTGGAGTTTTTCAAATGGTTTGAATCCGTTCTTAGGCTTCAGCAGGCGGTTAATTTCTGTTTTGACCCGATTTATAGTCTGCTTATCCAATAACAGTTTGTCCGTTGATTCCTCTCGTTGCTCAAACTTATCACTAATAAAACTACGTAATTGATCAAAATCAGGGACGATGAGAGCCCCAAGTCCCTTTTTATCTTGACCCACCAAGACTGCATCACTGACAAAAGGTAATTTTGTGATTTCCGATTCGATACGACTCGGATCAATATTTTCTCCGCTAGCCAGAACAATGATCTCTTTAGAACGACCCGTAATCACCAGTTCACCACTGAGAGTCAGCTTTCCAAGATCACCCGTTCTGAAGAAACCATCGGCGGTGAAGGCATTGTCGTTTTCTTCATCATTTTTGTAATAACCGGGAAAAACCTGTTCGCCACGGATCTCTATTTCGCCGACCTCACCAGCTGCCAACGATTGTCCTTCTGCATCGACAATTCTCAACTCAGTATTTGGGGTTGGAGGTCCCAGAGTTCCAAAAACTTCACAATTAACTGATCGACCCGCAATAGCTGGAGCACACTCAGTCATCCCATAGGCATTGACAATCCGAATGCCTATCGCATCAATCCATTCATCCAGATAGGGAGGAAGACTGCCACCGCCACTGATTGCCAAACGCAGCTTGCCACCAAACTTTTCCTGCACCAGCAACAGTTTCTTTTGTGCCAGACGGTTTAAGGGCGCAAGCAGCAGTAACAGGATAGAAGCATTGAGAATATTTCGAAAGCGTTGCAAGTGGGATACTTTGGCAAAAACCGGCAGCTGATTTTTAAGCACCCGCCGATGGTATTTGTAGCGCGCTGAAACCCTGACCAGGAGTTTGAACAGCCGGGCCTTACGAGGGCTTTGCTTTTCCAGAGTCTGGTTAATCCTGCTATACATGGATTCCCACAGACGTGGCACTGTTGCAACAAGGGTTGGTTGATATTTTTCCAAATCTGCAGCAAAGGTTTTCACCGATGAATAAACAATGCTACACCCCTTAGAAAGAGCTATGTACTCTGCCGCTCTCTCAAAGATATGCCAACTCGGAAGAATTGATACCCAACTGTCACTCTCTTGTAGAGCGATGAGGTCAGGCATATAGCGGACGTTATACATAATATTGCGGTGGGTCAGGAGAACACCTTTGGGCACTCCTGTCGTTCCTGATGTGTAGATCAGGGTGAAAATGTCCTCAGGGGTAATCGCATAGCGTTGAGCTATAAAATTATCAGTGTCTGCGGTACTGATAATTCGATCTTTGAGGATATCATTAAAGCTATAAACCAAATCGAACCAGCGGTGAGTTTTCCCCCCTTCAATAACAAATATAGCCTTGAGGCGCTTCAGCCCTTTCAGCATCACCTCGTGAGCCTTAAGCAATGCCTCCGTTTCTATAATCAAAAAATTACATTCTGCATGCTGCAAGATGAATTCAAGCTCGCGTGTGGGGGTATCGCTACCGCGAGGGACACTGATAGCACCAAGAGACAGGAGGGCAAAATCGGAGACAATCCAGCCGTAGCGATTGTCAGAAAGCAGCATGACTTTGCTTCCTTTGCAAATTTTATGTGATTTGAACGCCTTAGAAAGTATCAGCGCATCATCAAACAACTTTTCATAGCTGACTTCAAATTCGGTGTTACTTGAGCGGTAGACAAAGGCCGTTCGTTCGGCATATTCGCTGCTGCTGTTGAGCAACATGTCGAACAAGGTTCCCTTTTGTAGCAGCGTGTCGGGCATCTGGAATGACTCTATCAATAAGAAAATGGAGTAATCAATGACTTATGACTGCACTGTAACATTCTATTTATTTAAATTCGAGATTTTCTGAGAGGATGAAAAAAAAAGGACCACAATGTGGTCCCAGTGACGAGGGAGTCGTCGGGAATTCATAAAAAAGTACAGAAAGCTGTACATCTGCCGGGCGGAGAACCGGCTTGCATCACAAACCAAACGTTATTAACTGCTTTGCAGCAGATCCATATAATTCAAAATTTCACAGGATTTGAACCACCAACCTTAATCCACACGCCGCCGCAGGAAGGTCGGGATATCGAACTGTTCATCATCTACAAACAAGTCGCGAGCCTGACTCGAGAGATCACGTGCCCTCCGATTGTTGGGCGACATGGCTTGCTGTCTGCGGATATTGGTCGGCACATCCAGATCGACCTTGGAACTCACCTCAGCCAGAGTTTGCGAGCGATGATCAATGATATCGGCAATATCGCGCTTCTCCTCAACAACCTCGCCAAAGCCGGTGGCGATTGCAGTAATCTTGATTCTTTCACCAAGTGATTCATCAATGACCAGTCCAACAATAATATTGGCATCTTCATGGACTTTTTCGTGAATGATTGTTGAAGCCTCTTCAAATTCTTCCATGGTCATACTTGATGACCCGGAAATATTGACCAGCACCCCCATCGCACCGGAAATATCAACTTCTTCGAGAAGCGGACTACTGATGGCATTATGTGCCGCTTCAGCAGCACGACGTTCTCCTTCAGCAATACCAATCCCCATCATCGCCATACCGTGATTGCTCATCACTGTGCGTACATCGGCGAAGTCGACATTGATTAAGCCTTCAGTTGTAATCAGGTCTGAGATTCCCTGCACCGCCTGACGCAAAACATCATCAGCTGGTTTGAAAGCATCTAAAATGCTCATATTCTTACCGGCCAGACCGAGTAATCGATCATTAGGAACAACAACAAGAGAATCGACAACTCCGCGTAATTCGGCAATTCCGGCCTCAGCCCGCTGCATCCGTTGACGACCTTCACGAGTAAAGGGCTTGGTCACCACGCCAACAGTCAACGCCCCAGCTTCTTTTGCTGCGGCAGCAATAATTGGTGCAGCTCCGGTTCCGGTGCCGCCTCCCATGCCCGCGGCAACAAAAATCATATCGGCACCAGTAAACATTTCAACCAGCCGTTGCTTATCTTCTTCTGCAGCCTGACGACCAATTTCAGGATTTGCCCCGGCTCCCAAACCTTTGGTCAATTGACCGCCCAGCTGGATCTTCATGGAGGCTTCACTCCGTCGTAATGCCTGCGCATCGGTATTCGCCGTGAGAAACTCTACCCCCTCAACATTGCTCCGGATCATTGTATTAACGGCGTTTCCACCACCACCACCAACGCCGATTACCTTAATTTTAGCTGTTTGATCCAATTCAGCTTCAAACTGAAACATGACTCCCTCTTGCTTAGGCATTATGCCCTCCCTGATGTTGCGTTTTCAGCTTCTCCGCGAAGCTGAAAACTAGTTATATTTAAGTAAACGTAATTTACCAAAACTCTACTTCTTTGACAAGTAATTATTATATAATTACCTATTAAAAAAATTCCCCAAACCATTCCTTCATTCGCTGTGAAACCCGTTCAAATACATTTTTTTCACCAATTTTAAAATTTTGAGCCTGCGTATTCATACTCCCATACTTCACCAGGCCAACTCCGGTCGCATAAATAGGCGAGTTCACAATGTCAGTTAACCCACCGATATTCAAGGGGTTTCCACGGCGCACGGGGAGATTAAAAACCTGCTCTGCCAACTCCGGCATTCCCGGCAATATGGCACTACCCCCAGTAATAACAATTCCGGACGCAATTAAATCGCCATAACCGCTCTTGGTGATTTCACGATTTACTAATGAAAATATTTCTTCAACCCGGGGCTCAAGAATTTCAGCCAGTAATTGTCGCGATAAAATCCGCGACTCACGCCCACCAACTGAAGGAACCTCGATGGTTTCATCCTTACCAACCATTGAAGTCAAGCAACATCCGTAAGCTTGCTTAATTTTTTCCGCTTCTCCCATCGGGGTGCGCAAACCCACCGCAATGTCGTTGGTCAGATGATCGCCACCAATGGACAGAACTGACGTATGCTTAATTGCGCCTTCCGAAAAGATTGCGATATCAGCGGTTCCGCCACCGATGTCCACCAACGCAACACCCAGGTCTTTTTCATCTGACGACAAAACTGCTTCACTGCTGGCCAGTTGCTCAAGGACAATGTCCGCAACATCGGTTCCAGCCCGATTGCAGCTTTTTATGATATTCTGCGCACTGGCAACCGCTCCGGTAACGATATGAACCTTCGCTTCCAGACGCACACCACTCATCCCCAACGGCTCGCGAATACCATCCTGATCATCGATGATAAATTCTTGTGGCAGAATATGCATAACCTCACGATCCATCGGGATCGCAATTGCTTTTGCAGCATCAATCACCCGTTGCAAATCCTCGCTGGTCACCTCACGGTTTTTAATCGCAATAACCCCCTGCGAATTCAAACCTTTGATATGACCCCCGGCAATTCCGGCAAAAACCGATTTAATCTCGCAACCAGCCATTAACTCAGCTTCCCGAATAGCCTTCTGAATTGCAGCAACAGTGCTTTCGATATTGATCACCACACCTTTGCGCAAGCCCTTTGACGGACTGGTTCCGATGCCGACAACATCGAGACCCTCTTCCGTCATATTACCGACAATGCAGCAGATTTTAGTGGTACCGATATCGAGCCCAACAATTAAATTTTCTGTTCTTTTACTCATGACACCCCCTTGGTATCAGCTTTTGGCCATTTTCTTCAGCCGTTCAATTCGTACGATCACTTTTTCATCAACATTCAGGTCTATATAATCGAGCATCTGCAATTTAGGCTGCAGCTGTGCATAAATTCGTTCCAGTCGATCCAATTTTTTACTGTACCCGGAGTATCCCAGCTTGACCTTGACCCCACCTGCCAATGTAAACAGCGACAACCCGCCGCCGTCCTCATGATGTATTTCCGACACCTGATCAAGGCTGAATTGATTGCGCTCTCTTAAATCGGCCAGCAAGCTGACAATCTGCCTTAAATATTGTGCGTACTCTGCATCGTGTCCCTGTGCCTTAGCATAGTTAAATCCGGTAATAATTGGAAAATCAAGGTTGTCGTCAGCTCCTAATACCTTAAAAATCTCCCCCTGGTCGTCAAGATAGTAGAGATATCCAAGGTTAATGATTGCTACGGGCTGCCGTTCTTTCAAACTGATCACCACCTGCCGAGGGAAAATCCTCTGCACCTGTGCTTCCTGCACCCAGGGGTTTTCCTCTATTTTATGACCAATCAACCCCAGATCGAGATTAAAAGTATTGATCCCAATTTCAATGTCCGAGAGAGCTTCAACCTGCTGTTCAGTAAGACGACCATTTCCTTGCACCGTGATCTGATCAACTCGAAACAGATCGGAAACTAACAACAGTTGCGTCACAAAAAAACCACCAATTATAAAGAGAGCGGCACTAAAAACAGTCACTCCGATACGTAATGTCCGGTGTAAAAGTTTGCGCCAATTTAAGGGTCTCCGCTGTTTGTTTCGCCGGTTCTGGCGAATCTTTTTGCTCTTTTTCTGTTTTTTCTTCAAATCACGCATACGGTTCTCATCTACTGGCTAGGTAAAAATTGCAAACACCGGAGGTCGGCCTTTTTGCAACGCTATCTTATTTGTCCAGGTCAGCATCAAGCAATATTATTTCAACCAATTGTGGAAAATCAATTCCAGCAGCTTGAGCTGCCTTCGGTAGTAAGCTGGTCTCTGTCATTCCCGGGATCGTATTAACTTCAATACAATAGAACTCTCCCTCGCGAAACATAAAATCAACCCGTGCAGCACCTCGGCAACCAAGAACTCGGCAGGCCTTAACCGCTGCCTTCTGCACCAGTTTATAGCTTTTGGAAGCAATCGGAGCAGGCAATAAATATTCGGTAGCTCCAGAAGTATATTTTGCTTCATAATCGTAAAATCCACTTTTTGGAACAATCTGGATCACTGGTAAAGCCGCTTTGTTCAGCACCGATACGGTGAGCTCGGCACCATCAATATAGTCTTCAACCAGAACAGTGCCATCCAAAGCCGCAGCCATTTCAATCCCAGAGTCTAAAAGGTTCCGGGTTTTAGCAATCGTAATACCGATGGTTGAACCTTCGCGTGAGGGCTTAACCACCAAGGGCAAATGAGTGCAACGCTGAAGCAGATCACTGGCGGAATCCCCGGGACGCATGAAATCAAACTTGGGGGTCGGCAACTGGTGATATATCAGCATCTGTTTGGTCATCACCTTGTCAATCGCCAGGCTGGATGCCAGCACACCACTCCCGGTGTAGGGAATCTGCAACATTTCCAATAGTCCCTGCACCCGACCGTCTTCGCCATAGCGTCCATGCAGTGCAATGAACGCAATCTCGATACCAGCTTGCTGCAATTGTTGCGGTAAATTCTGTTTAACATCAATAGCGACGGCATCGTAACCAAGTTGTTGCAGTGCTCGCAGAGAAGCAGTTCCCGTTTTTAAAGAAATTTCCCGTTCCGCTGACAACCCACCCAGCAATACACCAATTTTCTTTGTAAACATCTCTTTTTGCACCAAACAGCTCATCCCAGGGCAACTTTCTGCCGTAATCTTTTGGCCAACAGACTACAAACTTGATTGACATTTCCCGCCCCCAGAGTTATCACCATGTCGCCTGGCTCCACAATTTCAGCGACAAAATCAGCGACATCCTCAAGAGTTGCACGGTAGGTGACTGACTTATGTCCATGTTCCATAATTCCATGAGCCAAAGCTGCTCCGGTCGCCCCTTCGATAAAATCCTCCCCCGCCGCGTAAACGTCAGTCATCACTAACTGATCGGCCTGATAGAAGGCGGTTAAAAAGTCCTCAAATAATGCTGCGGTTCGACTATAGCGATGGGGCTGAAAAACAGCGATAACCCGTTTGTTCCAACCACTTTTAGCTGCTCCTAAAGTCGCCTTAATTTCAGCTGGATGGTGACCATAATCATCAACAATCATGATGTTGTTAATTTCGTCCCGCAGTTCGAAGCGTCGTTGTAGACCACCAAAGTTGCGGAATCCCCCGATAACTGTCGGAAATGGAATCTCCAGTTCATGGGCAACAGCGATCACCGAAAGAGCATTCAACACATTGTGCCGGCCAGGCATCCGAAAGGAGATTCGACCCAGTTCTTCACCTTGATAGAAGGCAGTAAAACTGGTACGCCCCTGGCGATGTTGAATCTCTCCGGCATAAAAATCAGCTTGGCTGCTGAAACCATAAGTGGTGAACCGTTTCTTGACGGCGGGCAGAATATCCTGGATATTTGTATCTTCCAGGCACAGAACTGCACGACCATAAAATGGCACCTTGTTGATAAAATCGATGAATATCTGTTTAATTTCATCGATCCCAGAATAAAAATCGAGGTGGTCGGCATCAATATTAGTGACTACGGAAATTGTCGGAGACAGGTGCATAAACGAGCCATCTGACTCATCAGCCTCAGCAACCAGAAACTTCCCCCGCCCAAGTTTAGCATTGGAACCGAATGCGTCAAGCTTACCACCGATGACAGCCGTGGGATCAACGCCAGCATGCTGCAGGACCACTGACATCATACTTGTTGTTGTCGTCTTACCATGCGTTCCAGCGATGGCAATGCCATATTTCATCCGCATCAGTTCAGCCAACATCTCAGCTCGGGGAATAACGGCAATATGTTGGCGCAGCGCTTCTTCGACTTCGGGATTATCAGCTTTAACTGCTGTGGACGTGACCACCACATCGACTTCACTAATATTTTCGGCGCTATGGCCGATGACAATCTCGCCGCCAAGTTCAGCCAGTCGCTTGGTGGTATCTGATGCGCGTAGATCTGAGCCAGAAACCCGATAGCCCTGATTCAACAGCAGTTCCGCAATACCACTCATGCCAATTCCACCAATACCGACAAAATGTATTTTCTTGATGCGTCCGTACATTTATACTTCCTCCATCAGTGGCATTCCAAGTAAGCGGCGGCACTCGTTAAGAATCCGCTCCGCAGCGCCTGGGAATCCAAGCCGACGACCCCGCTCAGCCATGTTCTTCAGTGCCGTTCGATCCGCAAACAGCTCACTCACCAGTACGGCAAGGCGCTCTGCAGTTAACTCAGCCTGTGGTAGCAATATTGCCGCCCCAGCAGTTTTTAGAGCTGTTGCATTGGCGGTCTGATGATCTCCTGCCGCATGGGGAAACGGAATCAGTATTGCTGCTCTTCCACATGCTGTCAGCTCTGCTAAAGTTGTTGCTCCGGCTCGACAGATCACCAGACCAGCCTCAGCGTAAGCTGTAAACATATCGTCAATAAAGGGGACAACCTGCTGTGGGTCAAAACCTGAATCGCGATAGGCCTGCTGGACTTGAAGAAAATCCTCCTCACCGGTTTGGTGCAGGATTTCCGGCTTTGTAGCCCATTCTTTCAGCAACGGCAACATGTCTATCACTGCCCGATTAATCGCCCTGGCTCCTCGACTTCCTCCGAAAATTAATAATTTCCCCGGTTGAGGGATTTCAGCAGGAACGGTATCCAACCCTTGCCGTAATGGATTTCCGGTTAATACAATTTTTGTGCTGTTAAATCCGGCGCCACTCGCAGCAAAAGAAAGGCAGATCAATTTTGCACCTTTCCCCAGAAGCCGGTTACTTAAACCGGGAATCGCATTCTGCTCATGAATCAGATAAGGGATTCCTTTTATTTTCGCCATAAGCAACACCGGCACTGAAGCATAGCCCCCCACGCCAATAATTAAATCTGGTTTAAAATTTTGTAGAATTTTATATGCCTGACCGAGACTTTTAAATAATTTTGGCAGCAATTCCAATTTTCCACGCCATCCTCGACCTACGAACCCGACCATGTCGACGGTTGCCAGAGGCAATCCTAATTTTGGGAGCAACCGCTGCTCTAAGCCACGTTTGGTACCGACAAATTGGACCGTTGATTTGCTATCTTGTTGGAGCAATAGCTGCGCCAACGCAACAGCCGGGAAAAGATGCCCTCCAGTCCCGCCACCGGCGAGTAACAGCCTCACTTTGCGACCCCAAGTGAATTTGAAATATTCAGGAGAATGCCCACAGCAATCAAACTCACGACCAGACTTGTTCCCCCGTAGGAAATAAACGGGAGAGCCAATCCCTTGGTTGGCAACAGACCCATGGAGACAGCCAGATTGACAAATGCCTCCAGGCCAAGCAATAAACTCAAACCAAACGCCAGGTTGCGGCCAAAAGGCTCCTGACAATGCAAAGCAATGCGGATACCACAGAGAACCAACATCAAAAACAGCGCCGCAACAACAAGAACGCCAACCAGTCCAAGCTCTTCACCAATAACTGAAAAGATGAAGTCGGTGTGTGCTTCGGGAAGATAGAATAATTTTTGCTCCCCTATTCCTAAACCCTGCCCCAGAACCCCACCTTTCCCAAAAGCAACCATACTCTGGATAATCTGGAACCCGGTGTCGAATGGGTCATCCCAGGGATCGAGAAAGGCCATAATCCGGCGGCGGCGATAATCGACCTGCATAATCAGAAAATAGACCACCGGCAATGTCATCAGGATGGTTGGCAGGATATAGCGCCAGCGCACCCCGGCGACAATCAACATTGAAAGAGCGACCCCGGCAATAATCATCGCGCTGCCCAAATCAGGCTGTTTCAACAACATTCCAAGCAACAATCCCAGGACGATCATATATGGCAGATAGCCTTTAAGCAGCGAACGGACTTTTTCCTTTTTGCGGGTGAGTGAATGAGCCAGATAAAGCACCAGCGTCAACTTAACCAACTCGGCTGGTTGAACCGTCAGTCCAGGCAAACGCAACCAGCGCATAGCACCACCGACCCGAACCCCTAACCCGGGGATAAATAGTAATGCCAGCAATACAATACTACTGAGCAGGGCAACCACCGCTAGCTTGCGCCAGTTTTTATAATTGAAATAGGTCGCAACAGCCATCAGAACAAACCCAATCAGGGTATAAAAGAGTTGTCTTTTCAGGAAATAGAAGCCATCTTGAAACCGCTCCGCAGCCATAATTGCCGATGATGAATAGACCATCACCACCCCGATACAAGTCAAGGAAACCGTTATCAGCAGCAGAGTGGTATCAACATTTCTCCGGAAGGTCATACGTCTCCTCCCTTACCTGGAAGCTGTTGTACCAAACGTTCAAACTCGTCGCCACGTTCTTGAAAATTTGCAAACATATCAAAGCTGGAACAGGCTGGAGAGAGCAACACGGCTCCACCGGGCTTGGTAATTTCATAAGCTTGCCGGATAGCTGCGTTTAAATCTGCAGCCATACGGATTTCACAACTTCCAGACAGATCCGCAGCCATCTTTCGTGCCGCCTCACCGATCAGAATCAGATGTTTAACCTTCTGCTCCAGCAAAGACCTCAACAGCTTATAATCGCTGCCCTTATCTTTTCCACCGGCGATCAGAGTCACTCCAGAGGAGAAACCGGCAAGGCTCTTCATGACACTGCCGACATTGGTTCCCTTTGAATCGTTATACCAGGCCACGCCGTTCAATTGCCGCACTAACTGCATCCGGTGCTCAAGCCCAGTAAAAGAGCAGACGGCATCCCAGGCAAGATCTGCCGGACATCCTTGCAACAGCGCCGGTATCATTGCCGCCATAGCATTCTCAATATTGTGTTCACCAGAAAGCTGCAACTCTGATAACGGTAGTTGAATGTCAGCTCCAGCCCAGTTCCAGACCAGTTTATTTCCCAATCGAACCATTCCCTCAACCAGCCGTCCCCGGGCGGAGAACCAAACTTTGGTGGCTTTCAGATCAGCCGTCAATCGACACACTTCCGGATCATCAGCGTTCAGCACTACAACATCAGCAACTGTCATATTACGGAACAATTCCAACTTAGCCTGGTAATAACTCTGCAGATCTGGATAGCGATCAAGATGATCTGAGCTTAAATTAAGCAACATGCCAATAGCAGGATGAAATTGATCAATGGTCTCCAATTGGAACGAAGAGAGTTCGACAACCACGCCATCGATCTCAGCTGAACAAGCTTGAATCAAGGGCGTTCCCAGGTTCCCACCAACAAAAACATTTTTACCCCAGGCCTGCATAATCTTGCCAATCAAACTGGTTGTAGTAGATTTTCCGTTAGTTCCAGTCACCCCAATGATTGGAGCGATGATCTCCCGGGCTGCAATCTCAATTTCTCCGAGGAGGGGAATACCACAGGATGCCGCCCGTTTTAGCGGCTCACAATCAAGTGGAACGCCAGGACTAACAGCAATCAGATCTGCCCGTTCAAACAGTTCCAGGTTGTGTCCGCCCAAGTCAAAGCGTAGCGACAACCCATTTAATGAATCGATATTCGCAATCTGCTCCTGCTTTCGTCTATCAGATAAAGCAACTGTTGCACCACGCTGGATAAAATAGCGTGCCAGCGCCAGGCCACTTCGCCCCGCCCCGATGACAACAATCTTCTTATTGCTATAGTTAATTTTCATCGCAGTTTCAACGTTGAGAGTGCAATGAGTGCCAGCACAATACTGATAATCCAGAAACGCACAATTATTTTGGGCTCCGGCCATCCTTTTAATTCAAAATGGTGGTGAATAGGGGCCATTCTAAAAACTCGACGTCCCCAGTACCGGAATGAAATGACTTGGACAATAACTGAAAGTGCTTCAATCACGAAAATGCCACCGACGATCACCAGAACAAATTCATTCTTGGTAATCACGGCGATAGTTCCCAGCGCGCCACCAAGTGACAAACTACCGACATCTCCCATAAACACTTGAGCAGGATAACTGTTAAACCACAAAAATCCGAGCCCGGCACCTGCCATCGCGCCGCAGAGGATCGCCAGTTCTCCCGCTCCTTGAATACTGGTGATCTGCAAATAATTTGCAAGTTTGGCATTTCCGGCCAGATAGGCGAGCAGCAGAAAAGTCCCGGCAGCTATAATCATCGGTCCGATAGCCAGACCGTCGAGACCGTCGGTCAGGTTCACCGCATTGCTGGATCCAACCATCACCAGGATAGCGAACAGAATATAAAAAACTCCGAGATCGGGATTTACATTTTTGAAAAATGGCAAACTTAAGTGGGTGTCAAAACTCCCGCTCCGATAGAGCAATAGCGCCGCGACAAAAGCAATCAGAATCTGCCAGAACATCTTCTGACGCGCAGAGATACCATCACTGTTTTTACGCACAACCTTGAGATAATCATCGATAAAACCGATAGCACCATATCCGGTCGTGACGAGCAATGTGACCCAGATATAGAGATTGGTCAGATCAGCCCAGAGAAGTGTCGGGAGAATAATCGCCAATAGAATTAACGCCCCGCCCATGGTTGGAGTTCCCTCTTTCACAAAGTGAGACTCGGGGCCAACCTTGCGGATGGTCTGACCAATCTGCATCCGCTGTAAGGTTGCAATTAACCAGGGGCCAAGAATAAAAGAGATCAATAGGGCGGTAATGGTCGCGTAAATGGTGCGGAAGGTAATGTAGCGAAAAACATACAATACCGAATATTCCGTATGGAGAGGATATAAGAGGTGATATAGCACCTGCTAGTTTCCTTTCTTTCCATTCAAGGGCGTTGCTACTGTGGCTTTCAAGGCTTTTGCCAATTGCTCCAGCTTGACTCCACGCGATCCCTTCACCAGAATTTTGTCGCCAGGTCGTTGTTGCTTCTGTAAATATTCAATCGCCGCAGCGGCATCAACGAGTTCAACCAGTTGAGCAGAGTTCATCCCGGCTGCTGCTGCCCCACGGCAAAGATCAGTAGAAAATGTTCCAACCCCAATCAACAACTCAGCAACCCCGGCAGCTTTAGTTCCTAGATCTTCATGCATTTTTGCAGATTTTTCACCGAGCTCGAGCATGTCACCCAATACCGCAACGCGCCTCCCCTGCCCCGGCAATGACGCTAAAACATCAATAGCAGCATACGCCGAAAGAGGATTCGAGTTATAACTGTCGTCAAGCAAAAGCCCACCGCAAGGAAGTGGTGAGAGGTTCATTCGCCCCGGAATAGCAACAAATTGGGCCAAGCCAGCAACAATCTTTCCTGCCGGAACGTTTAATTCGATGGCGGCAGCAGCGGCGGCCAGAGCATTTGATACATTGTGCCGCCCGGGAATTGATAATTGCACCCGAGACCGGCGTCCGGCAGACAAAAGATCAAACCGAACCCCCGCGACGGGTTCCTCAATGTTTTCGGCACGAACTTGAGCATCTTCAGACACCCCGTAGGTCAGTTTCTTAACTCCATTGGCAACCGGTAATTGTGCCACCCTTGGATCATCAAGATTGAGAATAGCCGTCCCTCCCTGTAACCCCGCAAAAAGCTCACCCTTTGCCCTGGAAACACCGTCAAGTCCCTGTAATGTCTCCAGGTGTGCCGCCCCGATATTAGTGATGATGCCAATGGTAGGTTGAGCAATTTCCGTCAACCGTTCGATCTCACCAAGGGTGCTGGTCCCCATCTCCAGAACTGCCCATTGGTGTTCTTTTTCCAAGCAAAACAATGTCAACGGTAAACCAATCAGATTATTAAAGTTCCCAGCTGTTTTCAATCCCGGGGCAACCTGTGACAGAATGGTGGCCAGCATTTCTTTGGTTGTGGTTTTCCCAACAGAGCCAGTAATAGCCACTAGCGGCCCTTGCAACTGTAAACGGTAAGCCGCAGCAATATCTCCAAGAGCCTGGAGAGTATCTGGTACACGCACAACCGGGACGCTCAAACCGGCAGTAACCTCTTCACTCAGGCAGGCAGCGGCACCATTTTTTACCGCCTGGCTGAGGTAGTCATGACCATCAAAACGCTCTCCACGCAAGGGAACAAATAACGATTCAGGAGTCAGGTTACGACTGTCCGTAGATATTCCGCTGAGTTGACAATTAACTTTTCTTCCAGAAAAGTCACCGGCAGTAATTCTGGCGATACGCTCCAGATCAAACATGATTAGCAGCTCCAGTGTTTCTTCCCATAATATCCGGGCTGTTGATCTTATTCAGTACCCGATCTAACTCCTCCCGGTCATCAAAGTGATTTTTTTCAGTTCCGATAATTTGATAATCCTCATGTCCCTTTCCAGCAACCAACAACACGTCACCAGACGCAACTAAACGGCCAGCAAACTCAATTGCGGAACGACGATCGGGGATCACAAGAAACCCATCCTCAACCGTGGCCTGATTCTCATTCAACTCTTGGCTACCAGCAGCCACGGCACCGCCACGGATCTGCTCAAGGATATCGAGAGGATCCTCAGTGCGGGGGTTATCGGAGGTAAAAATTGATAGATTGGAATATTTTACCGCTACAGCAGCCATCATCGGTCGCTTTCCTTTATCCCGATCTCCACCACAACCGACCACCGTCAACAGTCGCTGCGGATTAAGCTTTGATAAAGTCTTCAATGCCTGTTCCAAAGCATCTGCCGTATGGGAATAATCGACCAGAGCTAAAATACCTTTGTTGTTCTTAATTTTTTCCACCCGCCCTGGCACCTGTGGGGCTAACGAAATTCCTTTGGCAATTTCTTCATTGCTGATTTTAAACTGCTGCGCTGTTGCTACAGCTCCCAGCAGGTTACTGACATTAAAATCACCGATCATTCCGCTTTCAATAACAACATCGCCCTGCTTGCTTGCAAATATTCCATGGATTTGATCACGGCCAACGGTCACCTGCCGCGGATATACGTCAGCGCGGTCATCCAGACCAAAAGAGATCCAGCTGTGATTTTGCTGTAACAAATCTGCACCACAAGCATCCTCGCGATTAATAACCGCAATACCGTCGCCCAACAATCCGGTGAACAAACGCCGCTTGCTGGTAAAATAACGCTCCAGCGTTTGGTGATAATCAAGATGATCCTGAGTCAGATTGGTAAATACCGCTGCATCAAAACTGACCCCGTCAACCCGATGCTGTTCCAGGGCATGAGAAGAAACCTCAAGGATCAGGATATCTGCTCCTCGCTGGCGGAAATCAGCCATCATCCGCAACAAATCAATGGATTCAGGGGTCGTGTTTGCTGCCTCGTAATGCAATTCACCAAACCGGTATTCAATCGTCCCGAACACTGCAGGAGAAAAACCCGCCTGTTTAAAAATGGCTTCCAGTAAATAGGTTGTGGTCGTTTTTCCATTGGTTCCAGTGACACCTATCACCGGGACATCCACAGTGGGGTGACCATAAAACTCAGCGGCCATAACTGCCATTGTCTGCCTTACGTTAGCGACCTTGATATAGCAGACACCCTCCACGCAAGCTTCGGGAACCTGTTCTGCAACAACCACAATTGCACCCTTTTGCAGAGCCTGTGGCAGATAATCAAACCCATCAGCATTGACCCCTGGAAGCGCAAAAAACAGCATATCCGCTTTAACCTGTCGAGAATCGCAAACCAGCCCAGAGATAACTTTCTCTGCGGAGCCGACTAGCGCAAGGGATTGAATCGGTGTCAGCAATTTTTCCAGTTTCATGTGCTGTCCCTGTAAATCAGATATCATTTATACTCATACTCCAAACCGGATCCAGGCCTGCTTGCCATAGCGGATAACTTTGCCAGGAGCCGGATATTGCTTAACAACCTGACCACTTCCGGAAAGCTTGAGATTCAGACTTTTCTGTTCCATTGTCTGCAATACTTGACGATAGCTCATCCCGGAAAAGTTAGGCATCCTCAGCCCGTCACTGATTCCAATATCTGGAAGGAGTGCAGCTAGATCAGGTAAGGGCTCAGCCCCCAACTGCTCTTTTGTTAGAGCAACAACAGTTCCTTTGGGGAGGATATTTAAATGACTGAGAGTTTGGCCAGCAATTCGAGCAAATACTGGTGCTGCAACCAAGCCACCATAAGTTTTTCCTTTCGGCTCATCAACTGTGACAGAAAGCACCAATGCCGGATTATCTGCTGGGACAAAACCCACAAAAGAGGAAACCCGTTTATCTGGAGAATAACCACCTGTCACCGTATCAACCTTTTGTGCGGTACCGGTCTTGCCCGCCACCCGATACCCAGGCAGTGCAGCCTTAGTGCCAGTTCCACCGGGTTCAGTCACCGCAACCATCATCTCTTTCACCAGCTGCGCAGTTTTTTCCGAAATAACCCGGCGCTTGACCTCAGGTAAGCGTTTTTGTATTAGCTGTCCATCGGCAGCAGTCACCCTTTCAACCAGGTAGGGCTCCATCAGCACTCCCCCATTGGCGATAGCAGCCATGGCAGAAGCCATTTGAATCGGGGTGACACTCACTCCCTGTCCAAAAGAAATTGCGGCCAGGTCAATTTCAAACCAGTTGGAGGGTGATCTCAGCATCCCTGCAACCTCTCCGGGAAGATCAAGTCCCGTCTGCTCACCAAAACCAAAGTCACGGATATAGGAATAAAAGCGCTTGCGTTCTAGTACTTTACCCAGTTTAGCAGCACCAATATTGCTGCTGAATTTAATAATTTCTTTCAAGCTAAGCTGTTTAAATTTTTTATGATCACGAATTGTTTTGCCCCCAACTGAGTAACGCCCATTCTCACAATAAATTTTTTGGCCAGGTCGAACCAACCCTTCTTCCAGAACCCCGGCCATAAGAAACGGCTTAAATGTCGAACCTGGCTCGTACATATCGCACACAGCCCGATTGCGACGTTTTGCAGCCGGGTAATGTCCAGCCTGGTTCGGGTTATAATCCGGCTGACTGGCCAGCGCGAGCACTCGACCACTGGCAGGTTCCAGCATCACCACAGTTCCACCAACAGCACCGGTTTCACGTACCACCCGAGCCAGCTCTTTCTCAGCTATATATTGCAGCGACCGATCCAGCGTCAGAAACAGATTGTCGCCAGCAACCCCACCCTGAACCAGTTGGTCGGCGGAAGACAACCCCCGCCCTCTGGCATCATGTAACGACACCAAGCGTCCTGGCTCCCCCTGTAACTGCCGATCATATTCCAACTCGAGCCCCTCAAGCCCCTTTGGATCCAATCCAATGAAACCCAACACATGCCCTGCAGTTCTCGTCTGTGGGTAGTAGCGCTTCCTCTCGGTTACAAATTGGAGTCCATAAATATTCAGAGCATGAATTTGTTTAGCAACTTCGGGATCAAGCTTCCGCTGCAACCAGACAAAACGCTTTTTTGAAGAAAGGAGCCGTGCCAGTTTTTTTTCTGAGCTTTTAAGTAGTTTTTTCAACTGCCCAGCAACTTTTTTGGGGTTTTTAATGAATGTCGGATCGGCATAAAGCGATTCAGCCGCCAGACTCACTGCCAACGGATCACCATTGCGATCATAAATGCTGCCTCGTTGTGGTGCTAGCTTGACAACTCGCTGACGTTGCTGGTCAGCTCGCTCCTGGAGCTCAGGAGCCTGGACAACTTGGAGATAATAAGCACGCCCGGCAATCGTTAAAAATGCCAGGATAAAGAGAACCCCGAAAATGCGGATGCGGATTTGAATTCCACGTTCCGTTAAGGCCATATTATTCCACCCTGATAATCTGTCCGGGGGACGGGGTACGCAATCCCAGTTCCTGCCGTGCCAATTTTTCAATCCGCTTATCACGCGCTAAAAAAGCTGCTTCTGTTTTTAATTCCTTGATCTGCTGTTCGTGGCTGCGGATATCACGCTCCAGATTGGAGATACCATATTCCAGATTGATTGCGTGTATCCGTGACCAGACAAACAACAAAGACAACAGGGAAACCAGTAAAATCGCAACAAAAACTGATGCTAAGCGAGGTCGATAAAATGAAAATCCCGTCACTCTAACGACTGTTGAAGATACCGCTTCTGACATTTAATGCCCCTTTTTAACCAAGCGCCGGTTTAACAACGCTCAACTGCTCTTAATATCGCGCTACGAGAGCGAATATTTTGATCAACCTCAATATGTCCGGCTTTCACCCCTTTACGAGTTAAAACTTTTACATCGGGCGTATTGTCACATTGGCAAACTGGCAAACGGGGTGGACAAATACAGCCCTTAGCCTTTTCACGGAACAAATGCTTAACAATTCGATCTTCCAATGAGTGAAAACTGATAACAACCAACCGCCCACCGGGCTTCAGCAGCAAGATCCCAGCTTCAACACCGCGTCTGACTTGTCCTAGTTCATCATTAACGTGTATCCTCAACGCCTGAAACACCCGGGTTGCCGGATGGATTTTACTTGGTCGATGCCCGCCGGGAACAGCGTCACGAACTAATTGAGCCAGTTCGGACGTATTTAACAATGGAACCTCTTTACGCTGAGCAATAATTCTTCTAGCAATGCGTCTGCTATAGCGCTCTTCGCCATATTCAAAAAAGATCCGCACCAGTTCCGATTCTTCAGCCTGATTGACCACGTCAGCAGCAGTCATCCCCATAGTGGGATCCATCCGCATATCGAGAGGGGCATCATAGCGAAAAGAAAAGCCCCGCTCCGGGGTGTCGAGTTGATGGGAGGAAACCCCAAGGTCAAGGAGCATACCGTCAAGGCCATCAACTCCTAGCGATTGCAGAACCTGGCTAGCCTGATCGAAGGTTGCATGGTGCAGGCTGACCCGATCCCCATAAGGAGCCAAATTCACAGCGGCTTCCTGCAAGGCGGCAGGATCCCGATCCAACCCGATCAAACGGCTATCTGCAGCAGCTTCAAGAATCAAACGAGAATGGCCGGCACCTCCAAGGGTGCCATCAAGATAAATACCGCCAGCCACAGGCTGCAGCCAATGGAGAACGTCCTCCGGCATCACCGACAGATGCTCAAAGGGGGTGGATAACATAATTAAAAGCCCAAATCCGCCTGCCCCTGCGCATCTTCATCCAACAGCGATTCAGATTCAGCGGCAATCAAGGCATGAGCTTTCTGACTCCAGATTTCAATTTTTTCAAACATCCCGATCACCACAACATCTTTATCCAGACCGGCATGTTCGCGTAGTGACTGCGGGACCTGAATTCGCCCCTGGGCATTAAAGGAACACTCTTTTGCCGGAGCAATCCGGTTGCGGAGGTTAGCTTCGCGCATTGGTCCGGCCGGCATAGCAAAAACATTTTCACAAATCTCTGTCCAGCGACTCGGTGGATAAGCAACCAAACCTTTTTTATAACGGGTCACAACCAGCCCTTCAGCTGTGTAATCCTGTCGCAGTTCATCCCTGAACGAAGCAGGAATGCTGACCCGCCCCTTCAAATCGATACTGACATTGTATTCACCAGAAAATTTCATATTGACACCACTTGACACTATTTGACACTAGGATAGTGGAAATATAACGATGCCATCAATAACTGTCAAGCAGAAATGCTAGTTCTGGAGGATTATCTGATCTGAAAAATGTTGCTATGACGGGGACTGGCGCTAATGAGGCAATGAAAAAAGGGGGGGAATTTCAGAACTAACTGATATCATAGGCTTCTCATACAAACTGAACAAAATAGCTTAGTAAAAAAAGGGCTGGGGAATCAAATCGAAGTCAGGTTCCAGGGTCTGGATAATTCACCAATAAATAGTGAATTACGATAATTTTTGATCCACACTTCTAAATGACGCACAAAGTCCACCCCACAGGCTTTACGGCTCTTTTATTCATCAACCTGAGAAATAACCATTTCAACTTCTTCGATCCGCCGATCTTCCATGCGACGCACCCGAAACAGTAGATTGCCCTCCTCGCAAGAATCACCCTCAATGGGTATCTTGCCCATAATCTGTAATAAATGGCCGGCCAAGGTCGTGACATGCTCTTCAGGAAGATTCAACTCAAAACGTCGATTCACCTCACGCAGCGGCATAACCGCATCAAGCAGATAACGCCCCGGTTCCAACTCCCTGAAACCAACCTCCGCTATATCATATTCATCGTGGATTTCACCGACGATTTCCTCCACCACATCTTCGAGGGTGACAATTCCCTCCATTCCACCATATTCATCGACAACAATCGCCAAATGTTCGCGCCTCCTGCGAAAACTCTGCAACAGAACTCCGATCCGCTTTGACTCAGGGACGTAATATGGGCTGCGGCTTACCTCTTTAAGAGAAAACTGTTCCGCCTGTCCAATATAACCAAGAATATCTTTAGAATGAATCACCCCGATAATGGTATCAAGATCATCACTGAACACTGGAAAGCGTGAATGGCGTGTCTCTCGAGCAATCGAGAGAACCTCCTGAAAATTCGCGGAGATATCGACACCGGTCACCTCAGTTCGTGGAATCATGATGTCACGCACACGGGTTTCTGATAGATCAAAAATTCCGTGTAACATCTGCCGTTGTTCAGCAGCAACGACGCCTGATTCTTCCCCCACCTCGATCATGGCTCTGATTTCATCCTCAGAAACGGACAGACTCTCCGCATCTTTCTTACGGATAAAGCTTGTCATCAATCGTGAGATTGAAGAAACAACAAAAATAACCGGAGCAAGAAACCAGACGACAAACCGGATTGGGTTTAACACCAGAAAGGACATTTTTTCCGGATATTGAGCTGCATAGGTTTTAGGACAAACCTCAGAAAAAATCAGCAGTACCGGAGTCAGAATCAATATGGTTAGCCATTCCCCCTGTTCGCCAAAATAACTAACACAGAGACCTGTCGCAATAACCGAAGCAGCGATATTCACCAGGTTGTTTCCAACCAGTATTCCACTGAGAAGGCGATCAGGATTATCCAATAAAGCCGACAACTTATCAGCACCAGGCCGCTGCTGCTGCTGGAGAAAACGCACTCTCAATTTATCAAGAGCTAACAATGCAGTTTCTGAACCGGAAAAAAACCCGGAAAGAACCAGCAATAGCAATAAAACCAGTAAACGCCATAATATTTCGTCAGTCATCTATTCTCCAAGGAGGTGTTCTCCTATTTTCTCCAGCAAAATCATGTCTGACCGCGGAGTTTAGCGCAAATTATAGCAAAGGGAAAGTGCTTGCTTTGCACCAAATTGATCAACATAATACAGTGCGACTTTAATTCAACAGGAAGAATCAAAATTATGGCTTCGGATCTAAATCAATTGGCACGACGACAACA
>JASFYS010000039.1:0-31496 GCA_045047095.1 Desulfuromusa sp.
AAAAATTACTCAAGGGTTGGCAATTCTTGTCGTTTTCGGTACGGGGTATTATCTTTACTCTAATATTGTTAATAATCTCCAGCAGATGGATCTCCCCTTTGGATTTGATTTTTTCGGTTCGACCGCCGGGTTTGATATCGGCTGGTCGATAGTTCCCTATGACCCAAGTATGTCTTACGGCCGAGTCTATCTCGTCGGAATTCTTAATACCCTGATTCTATCAGCACTCATCATTCTGTTTTCGACTTTGCTCGGGTTTGTCGTCGGTATCATGCGCTTGTCACATAACCTGTTAGTCGCTAACCTTGCTCGCTGGTATGTAGAATTCGTTCGCAATGTGCCGCTGCTGATTCAAATTGTATTCTGGTTTATCGTCGTATTCTCTACTCTTCCGGGACCGAGACAGGGTTATGGTTTTTTAAATATCTTTTTTCTGAACAATCGGGGGTTTTATCTCCCCGCACCGGTCTTTGAAGCAAATTTCAGCTGGACTTTAATGGCCATCGTTTTTGCCGCCATCTGTTCATTCTTTTTGCGTCAATGGTCGCGCAACTATCGACGCCAGAGTGGTCAACATAAAGCCGTTTATCGACCGACTCTTTTTGTCCTGCTGGTTCTGGTGGGAGTGGTTTTTGTCGCAACCGGAAAACCTCTACATTGGTCTGTCCCAACGCTGCAAGGTTTCAATTTTCAAGACGGTTTCTACTTCCCCATTGCTTTTATGGCTGCTTTTATCTCCATGACAATATATCGTTCTGCAACCATCGGTGAAATGGTTCGTGCCGGTATTCAGTCGATCGATTCGGGTCAGCGGGAGGCGGCTACAGCGATTGGGTTTCCCCGTTTTAAAACGCTGCGGCTGGTGATCATTCCCCAGGCCGCGCGCGCGATTTTGCCACCAATGATTAATGCCTGGCTAACAACCGTGAAAGAGTCTTCCTTAGCCGTCGCAGTTGGTTTTCCGGAACTGGTCTCAGTTTATATGCAAACCTCTCTCAACCAAACGGGACGCGCAATCGAAATTGTCATCATGGTGATGGGATTCTATATGATTACCAGCTTGCTGATTTCATTCTTGTTGAACTTGTACAATCAACGAATTCAACTGAAGGGGGGCTAATTTGGACGATCAAGCAACTCAGAAAACCAAATTGTTGAAATTTATTCCTCGGCCAAGTCGCCCCCCGGCAATTCCCACCGATGGTTTGATTGGCAGAATGAGAAAGCATCTGTTCAGCAATATTTGGAATACCCTGTTAACAATTTCTGTCTTCACGCTACTTTTTATGCTGATAAAACCTTTTCTGGAGTGGGCTGTTTTTGATGCAGTCTGGTCCGCTGCCAATCGGCGCGAGTGTTTGGCGACCAGTCCTGACGGTGCTTGTTGGCCCGGGGTTATTGATTGGTTTAACGGTCTCATCTATGGTCGTTACCCGAGCGATCAGCAGTGGCGGATCAACCTTGGGTTTGGTCTTGGTATCCTCTGGCTCGTGCCGTTGGCATTTAAACAAGTGCAGCAGAAAATATTGATTGCGCTGAGTGCTATCATTCTGTTTCCCTTTCTGGCTAATTATTTATTTTTGGGCGGAAGTGATCATCGGTTTAACTATATTGTTGCCTGTGTCGCCTTGGCTTATCTGTTGCTATTGTATCTCAACATTGCTTTGACTTACCTGGGCCGCAAAACTCCTGGAGAATCTCTGGAACTATTCATCGGGCGCTTTTACCAGAAAAGAGCCGCCCTTTTGGGACGGTTACTTATCTGGCTGGTCGTCGCAGTTTTACTTATTTTCACATTTCAGAACCTGGCTCTGGTACTTGTTGAAGTTGATTCCTGGGGGGGTCTTTTTCTGACCTTGATTATTTCCGGCTTTTCAATTGTGATGGCATTGCCGATTGGTATTCTTCTTGCTCTCGGTCGGCGTTCCCATATGCCCGTATTCCGGTGGCTTTCAATCTGTACAATTGAACTAGTTCGATCCGTTCCACTGATAACGGTTTTATTCATGTCCGTTACCATGCTGCCACTGTTTTTTCCCAATACGATTCAACTTAATAAACTGGCTCAAGTGCTTGTAGCTGTCTGTGTGTTTGCTGGAGCCTATATGGCAGAAACAGTGAGGGGCGGTTTGCAGGGGATCCCACCGGGTCAATTTGAGGCGGCCAAATCGGTGGGCTTAGGTTATTGGCATACCATGGCCTTTATCATTCTACCCCAGGCATTAAGAGCCATGATTCCCAATATTGTCACTTCGTTTATCAGTTTATTCAAAGATACAACCCTGGTATCGATTATCGGGCTTTTTGATATTATGTTGATGGCCAGAAATATATCGATTGATAAGGATTGGCTTGGCCTGCACACTGAACCGCTGATCGCCATCTCTATCTTATTCTTTATTTTCTGTTACTCCATGTCGCAGTACAGTCATCGATTAGAAATAAAGTTAAAGAAAAGTAGATAAGTATGAACGGTGAAGTGGACAATAAATTATCTGGAGAGAATATGTCTGGCAGAACAGCAATTGAGATCAGCGGTCTGAATAAGTGGTTTGACGATTTTCATGTTCTGAAAGATATTTCACTGACGGTTTTAGAAAAAGAAATCATTGTTGTTTGCGGTCCTTCGGGATCGGGAAAATCAACTTTAATCCGTTGTATTAATCATCTGGAAAAGCATCAAGAAGGATCGATTTCTATCTTTGGTGAAAAACTGGAAAATGATAAAAAAAGTGCCGATATCATCCGGACAAATGTTGGGATGTTATTCCAAAACTTTAATCTGTTTCCCCACCTGACGATATTGGAAAACTGTACCCTTGGACCAATCTGGTTGCGTAAAATCCCCGAATTTAAAGCCATTGAACAATCAACCACCATCCTGGATCGGGTTGGAATTGCAGACCTGGCGGCGAAGTATCCCGGACAGATATCAGGAGGGCAAAAGCAACGGGTTGCGATTGCTCGTTCTCTGGCCATGGAACCCAAAATTATGCTGTTTGATGAGCCAACCTCTGCTCTGGATCCGGAGATGATTAAAGAGGTTCTGGACGTGATGATCGATCTGGCTAAATCGGGGATGACGATGATTTGTGTCACTCATGAAATGCATTTTGCCCAGCAAGTTGCTGATCGAGTGATATTTATGGCCGAGGGAGAAATTGTCGAAATGGGACCTCCTGAACAGGTTCTGGAAAATCCTAAATGGGATCGAACCAGCCAATTCCTAGAGCATATTTTAAGTCATTAAAGATGGCGTCGCAAAAAGTCCGTTTTTGTGAAAACGATGGCGTTGTCATGAGTTCAACCTACCGCATAACTGTGACCAGGTCGTTAATGGTTCCGGCTTCAATATTTTTTATCGCATCAATCACCTTGGTTACATCAAAAGAATCCTGGTAGGGGAGAGCCAATCGCCGAAACTTGTTCTCAATTGTCGACCAGTCCATGGGGTTGGCCGGATCACCTTCTGGATATTTAACCAGCTTGCTGTGACTGCCCTTTCTCGTATGGACAATGACTCGGGCAGGAACCGTCTCCGGAAACTGGGCGGTGAAATCCTTATCTTCGAACAGCTGAACTTTATGGGCTAGTGTGGTTATCTCTTGCCGGGCGAGAAGATCCATTTTTAAGGGTAGAAGTGCTTCTTTGCCGTCCACTGCAGCCACTGCTAAACAAAAAGGGGTACTGTACTGAGCCCCTTCCAGTGACTTTGGATCAGGGTCATTATCTAAACTGAAAGCCCTTTTGAACAGATAAACGTCTATCCCGGTTATTTTTTCCACGGTGAGGTTATGTTCTGTGAGAATGAGGGAGAGTGCATCAATAGCGCTGTGAATCCAGCGACAGCAAGAATAGGGCTTGAAATATATCTGTTCGATGGAAAATGTTTCACCCAGGCCGGAAATAATTTTTTCTCGATCATAATAATCGGGGTGATCCAGAATATCGATGGGGCCGGTAAACCCTCTTTCTGCCGGTTCCATGGCACAGAGTGCCGTCAGTGTAGACCAGGCAATACCTTCTTTGACACTGTTTCCACTGATACTGCTGTATCTCGCAGCGGCAAGGCCGGGTGCCTGAACCCCTGCAATGGCCATAGCCTCAGCAAGTTTATCGGCAGACATCTTACGCAGCCGACCTGCAGCTGCAACCGCTCCAAAGCCACACCATTTTCCTGAGGCAAGAGTCTCCCGGGGATCTTGATCTCTTGAGGCGGCAATTCGTATGGCAACCTCATATCCTGCAATAATGGCGAGCAGCAACTCTATCCCACTTGCCTGCGTCTCTTCTGCCACCGCAATAGCGGCTGGAATAATCGACGCACCAGGGTGACCCATGGCCTGCCGGTGACCATCATCCAGATCCTGGGCACTCGCCAAGGTGCTGTTGACATAGGCGGCACCCGGGGCGGTAAGGGTTTTATCTGAGAACCAGAGGCTGGAAGACCCTTGCGAAAAAATAGTTCTGGCCGAGGCGGTTACAGCACGTGCCGGAAGGGTCTCCCGCCCGGCAATGACAGCGGCCAGAAGATCCATGATGGCTCTTTTTGCCATTGCCAGGGCAAAAGGAGAAACATCATCGGGCTTCAGTTCAGATACAAACCGAGCCAGAACATGGGTTGTTGTCTCTGCTTTTACTATCATACTGATTTCCGTGTCTTTCTGGATTAACTGCAGTTTCCTGGTTGAATACGATTTCTTAACAGGATTTTTCCATCGCTTCCCATGCTGCATGGGAGAGCATTTTTTCTGCCATCAGTTCTCTTCTTATCCGTAATGTTTCAACTCGCCATGGTTCCAGATCCACTTTAAGGTACACCGCACCATAACGGCTCATATTGAGATTTTCGTTTTTATCTTCAGCCAATTTAACGTTCATGGAAAATATATCCCCGGCACTGTTACAAGCATTTTTTAAAGAATTCTGAATCTCAGGCGAAAAAGACTGGTATTTTTTCTCGGCGATAAAAATCCCCATGATGCGGTCAAGATCGCCAAGGTTGGTGATAAACTTGGCATTGCGGCAAAGCCCCTGACGATAGAGCAGCTCTTTGGATAGAGGTACAGCATCGACTTTCCCGGAGTCAATAGCCTGTCGTATCTCGGCGTAGGGGACGAAAACCGGAATCGCCCCCATCTTTTCCCAGAACCTTTTCAGAATTTCTGATTTATATATCCTCACCCGCAGACCCTTGATATCTCCTAGGGTGATAATAGGCCTACTGGAAATAACAACCCTTTCCAGCCCCCGGTTCCAATTCCACCTGGGATTGAGGCAGCGGATCCCCTTTTCAATGAGGATGTTTGTTACATTTTCTCTGAAATAGTTGCTGCGCAAAAAAGCCAGACGTTTTTCCTGGGTCGCAAAACAATAGGGGAGGTTGAACTGTCTGAGTGCCGGGGCGATCCGGTCAAAATGAACCAACTCCTCAGCAAAGAGATCAATTTCATCATCCAAAAGAAGATCGATTTGTTCATATACCGAACCAAACTGAACCGGGCCAAGGGCACTTAAAGTTATGGCACCGTTGGTATGCCGGGATATTTCCCGCTCGAACCAGTGCAAGCCCTGATGTTCAAGCCCGGCAACGGCTGTCATAATTGTGCTGGCATTTTTTTCGATTTGAGCGCCTTCGTTACTCTGAAACAGGTCGCTTAAGGGATGATTGAGGGCGCGGCAAATTGCCGCCAGATTCTTTATCGAGATGGTCGCTTTGCCATTTTCTATCTTGGACAGTTGCCCTTGAGAGATTCCCGATTTCTCTGCCAATGCTACCGCATTGTGCTTTTGATCTTTGCGCAGATGGTGGATCCGTCTGCCAACATTTTTCTGAATTAACGCTTCCTGCGCAATTTTGTCGATACCGTCCATATCGTCAGGCCATCTCCTCAATGCGATAATCGACCCGCATGCCCCGTGTTTTTATTTCTTCCATAAAAGGCTCAGGTGGAACATGGCGAACCGGGGAGAGGACTCCCGAGCCGGTTATTTTTCCAGATAGAATCAGCTGTGCGCCAATGCTTGAGGTAAAGCCCACGGTGCGATTCATGGCGAAAAGCCCCGTCGACAGGTCACGGTAATCGATCAGGTCATAGATCACTTTGATCTTCCGGCCATCTTTGACCCCCCATGCTTCAACTCTGAGGAGGGCGAGGTCTTGCTGTTTATCGGTATACTGAAGACGCGGAGTGAACCATTGGGTGATGAAATTACGCGGTGATACTTCCGTGTCACCGGTATTGATCGGGGTGTCATCAAGCAGGCCGAGTTTCACCATCTTGTACCAGAATTTTGAATGCCCCGGCCAGCGCAAGGCAAATCGTCCCATTTCCAGCAGTTCTTTGCCCAGGCCGAATATCTCTATATACCGTTCTGCGTCACCATTGGGGTAAGCCTCCACTGTGCCGATTCCTGGGAATTTGATCTCGTGAACATTTTCGGGTTTGAAAATCTCATCACCGGGAACAATATGTGGTTTTCCATTTTTCAGAAGTCGTGCTTCACGAGTGTAAACTGCCAGAACCCGGTCGAATATCCAGGAGATTTTGTAGTGGATGGGACTATCATCAGCACATTCCGGGGCTGGAATGCCGCCGCCGTAGGAATATAGGCCGTGAACTTGATCCAGCTGATCCACCGCCATGCGTCCGAGGACAAGATCAATCCCCGGATCAAGTCCCATTTCAGGCAAAATAATACAGTTCTTTTCCTTTGCAAGGGTGTCAAGTTCCTGAAGTTGATAGGTGTAATTGGAACTTACAAAAGGGACGCCAGCATTTATAGCAGCTTTGGCCGCAGTCAGGGCAAGTTCGATGGGCAGCATACAGATAACGATATCGATACCCATTTTTGCATAGGTTCCAGCCAGATCTTTATCCCGGGAAACATCCAGTTTAAGAACCTCTGTTTTGCTATATTCCATCCGCTCCAGATACTTTTTGGCGTTGTCGAGATTGATATCGGCAGCAAAAATCTTGCTGATTAAGTCACTCTGTTCAAGATCATGGATGACTGCCTTACCTTGCAGACCCATTCCCAGCACGATTGCTTTCATTTTTTAGCTCCTGTCCCATTTCTCCGTAATATCGGCGGAGTCTAGATTTATGATGCCGGCGTTGTGGCTGGTTCATACTGATCAAGATCGATATCTTCAACCTTGCACTGGGACTTGATCCCAACCATTTCCAACTCCTTTAAAAAATCTTCGATGGGAACATCCTTTATCGGCGAGAGAACCCCCGGGGTGTTGATTTTTCCAGAGAGGATCATCCTGGTAGCGATGGCAGCAGTGTAACCAACCGTGCGGTTCATCGCAAAAAGTCCGGTTTCGAGATCCCGACTGTCAATAAGGTCCCATATAACCCGCTTGCCAACACCATCTTTTTTGCCCCAGGCCTCAACCCGGATAATGACGATATCTTTTTCATCTGAGCCATATTGCAGCTGGGGGGAGAGGGTTCTAACCAGAAAGTCTCGAGGAGAGATCGGCACCGTACCGTCTGATTTATCGGCTAGCAGCCCTAATCCGGCCATGGTGTTCCAGAATCTGCAGTGTCCCGGCCAACGCAGCGCAAAACGACCCATGTGACGAATAGTTTTGTCCAGGCCGAAGGCTGATACAAAGGTTGCGGCATTTCCGTTGAGATAGGCATCCATCGGCCCCAAGGTTGGAATATCGACCATATGGGTATTTTCCGGTTTAAAAATATCGCTGCCGGGGATGTCAACCGTTACGCCATCTTTGATCAATACAGCATCCCGGGTGTAGGCTTTTAAAACTCCTTCGAATGACCAGGAGATTTTATATCCCAGCGGGTTAGCATCTTTGAGTGAGGGCTCTGGCACTCCACCCCCATAAGAGTAAAGACCATGAACCTGATCCAGCATATCCACAGCAATTTTTCCCAGCATAAGATCGATTCCAGGATCCAGCCCCATTTCAGGCAGCATGATGACGCCTTTCTCTTTTGCCTCCTGATCCATAAGGGCAATATCTCCAGCATAGCCTGAAGATACGAAATGAATGCCCGCATCCAGAGCGGCTCGGGCAACACAAAAACCAAAATTCACCGGCAGCATCATGATGACTAGGTCGGCACCTGACTGGCTGACACTTTTTTGCAGTTCACTCTCGTTTTCGGCATTCAGTATCTTTGCGGTGGTTTTTTTGAACCCCTTTTCGGTGATGTATTTGTTGACCGAATCGAGATTGTTATCCAGAACCAGTAGCTCTTTTACCAGAGAGCTTTTTTCCAGATTATGGACAACTGCTTTTCCCTGCATGCCCATTCCCAGGAGTAGTACTTTCATTTGATTGCCTTTCCTCAGGATTTTGAGTTTTTTTGTAACCAGAAACATGAATATTTCTATTGAGAATATTTATCGGGAAAACATCCCATTAATAAGAAAACTAGAGAGAATATTTGTAATATACGCTGAATATATTTCTGTCAAGAATATATTCTGTCCTTGGACTAGTAATTTTGTTTTTTCCTCAAGCTAAGATCAAGCTCAGTTTTCAAACCTCACTCGTCTTTGATTTCATTAGTGAGTACACAGCAAAGAGAAGCAGGGTGGCGGCAATGCACTGAGTATATGTCATCCGCTCTCCCAGAAAAATAATACCCAGTAAGACCCCCATAACAGGCGTCGCAAATTCCAGCATGCCAGAAAGCCCAGCTGTTACATGCTGTAATCCACGATAGAAAAGATAAGACCCCAAGGCTGTGGATAGAAGTGCGGCAATGGTCACGATAACAACAAAACGAACAGACCAATCGACCGATAAACCAAGCGAATCACGAAACAAGAAGCAAGGAAAAAGCAGGACTGCACCCCAAAAAAAACGAAAGAAAGTGATGTGCTCTGAGGGAACCGATTTGTCGGCCACCTTTTTTCCGATTATGGTTCCTAAAGCCAAACTTGTGGCCGCCCCCAATATAGCTACCAATCCGAGCATATTGATATCTTGAAACGAGATATCGAACGGGGATCGTGCTACGAGAAAATAAGAACTGATCAGCGCCAAAATGATCCAGTGACTTTTTTCGACGGGAAATCTCTCTCGCAAGAATAGTCTCGCAAAGACAAATACAAGAATTGGTTGCAGCTTCTCCAGTAAGGTAGTCAGACCTAGATCGAGTTCTCGTAAAGCAAGAAACATACAGGATGTTCCCAAAACAACACCGGTCAAAGCCAGCCCAAGATAACAGAAAGGATGCTTGAAAAAAGATTGCCGCAGATCTGTCAAGCGTAACCTGAAAAAAATGGGAAGAGCTATTGCGACGATGGCTGAAGTAAAGAAGGCAAGCAGGATGGGTGAGACATCATCAAGTACGATTTTTCTGAAAAAATAGCCAAAACCCCAGAGTATGGAAGCTGCACAAATAGCCAGAGCACCGCTTCGAGGTTCATGAATTTTGTCAATCATAATCGCAGGGTCAGGTCTTGAAAGGGAAGTTTTAAATGCCCCAAAAAATAATTTTAATGCTGTCCTACCATATATAGAAGTTGTTTTTCATGCAAAAAAGGGTATTTATTAAAAGCCCCGATAGCCAGAACACTCATTGATCACGCCATTATCAAATCTTAGCAGAATTGACCGATGTCAGTTTCCTTCAGCAGCCGTCCTTGATCAGTTGTCAAAGATCCTTCCACATGGGGATTTCGTATGTCCTTAGGAGTTGTGAAATAAACGGGTGGCGGATTGCACATCATTTTACCTGGCCAGATTCATCATAATATGGACATTCACATTCACCTGTTCCACATTCTTTTAAGAAAGCTTTACCCTGTTTGCAAGCAGAGAAGTTCCACACGCTACAACAGATTCAAGACCTCGCATCGCTATTAACTGTGCAGTGCAGGTTTCCATTTTCTGTTAATATGATATATTACTAAATAAGTAATATATGTTTACAACCCATTTAAGAGGAGAATCCCCATGATAAAAAAACTATCCTTGCTACTTCTCGCCGCATTGCTGATTGCTTCGACCTCTGCTGCAGAAACTTTTCTGGTCGATCCCAGTCACACCCAAATTCATTTTTTAGTCAAGCATCTGGTTGTCTTTAAGGTTCGTGGTAATTTCAACGATTTTGTTGGATCGATTGAAGCTGATCCCAAAACCAAAACTCTGATTTCAGCTGAAGCAACTATTCAGACTGCCTCTGTTAACACCCGGATTGAAAAACGCGATAAACATCTCCGCAGTTCAGATTTTTTTGATGCGGCAAAATATCCACAAATCAATTTTAAAAGCAAAAAAATCACCGGGAGTGGGGACAATATCACTATGGTGGGAGATATAACAATCAAAGGCATTACCAAAGAGATTGTTCTGAAAGGGAGTTTCCTTGGGGTCGCAACTGGTCCAGGGGGAAAGCTTAGAGCCGGGTTTGAAGCAACCGGGATGCTAAATCGCAAAGATTTTGGTCTGAATTGGAATAAATTGACAGAAGCTGGCGGTCTGGTTGTTAGCGATGAAATTCAGATTGGGCTGGAAATTGAATCAATTCTCAAAGCTGACAAAATGATGTGATCAGTTTCCCAGAAGCTCTCCTTTTACCAAGGAGAGCTTCGCGAGCTTTGCCTTTTTCTTTGTCTGTGGTTAAATGTGGAACAATGCGCTAACAACAGGAGGAGAAATCATGTCAAATCGCTATATTATGACTGCATTCGGCAAAGACCGGGCTGGTATTGTTGCCGATGTGACTCGGCTACTCTACGAAAATGACTGCAATCTGGAAGATACGACCATGTCGATGCTGGCAGATGAGTTTACCCTCAGCCTGCTGTTTTCCAGTCAAGTCCCAAATATCGAGGAGCTCCTTACCAAAGAATGTCGCCGATTGGAGTTGGACAAAGGGATTTCAGCATTTATCCGTCCGCTGAAACCAGCACCAACAAAAGAACAACAAAGTTACAAAACCTGTACCTTGCATATTGAAGGCTTAGATCAGGCTGGCATTGTTTATAAAACCAGCCAGTTCCTTGCTGATCAACAGCTCAGTATCATCCAGCTTGAATCAACTGCCGAGGCCTCACCACAAAGTGGTGCAACAATCTACAGTATGACCATCCACGTGCAGGTTCCGGAAGAATTACCCTTCGATCAACTGGAAGAAAAATTGTCAGCAGTTGCAGATGATCTTCATGTTGATATCACCATGGCACGCTAAAAAAGCTATCCTCAAGGAACAAGAAGGGCTGGTGTACTACCAGCTCTTTTGAATTTTCCTTTCCATCTTTGGACAAAAAACAGTTACCAATTCATAGGTAACCGCTTTGTGTGTTTTCAGCAGATAAACCTGGAGACATGAGGGTAAAAGTTGATTATCCCCAAAATAATACTGGATCGAGAGCCACAATGACACCAACAGCCCATCTCATCTATTTTTCCCCAACCGGGACAACACAAAAAATATCTGGAAGCATAGCCAAGGGTCTTGGTGCAAAGAACATTGTCCACTACGATGTGACACTGCCGGATGTCAGTTTCGACACTGTATTGACCGACGGCGTGGCTGTCATCGGCATCCCGGTTTACGCCGGTCGTGTGCCTGAACTTTGTCTGCAGCGCTTACAGGCAATCACCGCTGATGGCGTCCCTGCCATTCTTGTCGCCCTCTATGGCAACCGTGAGTTTGAAGATGCTCTGGTCGAGCTAAGGGATATCGCTGTCACTCAAGGGTTCAATGTCATCGCTGCTGGAGCCTTCATTGGCGAACATTCCTACTCCACCCTGGAGAGACCCATCGCTGCCGGAAGACCAGATACGGAGGATTTAAAACTGGCTGTAGAGTTTGGACAGCGGGTCGCAGCAAAAATTGCGTGCAACGTTTTTGACCATCCAGAAATCGACGGCAATGTACCCTACAAGGAGTCGGTACAATTCGGTGGGGTGGCGCCAGAGACAGATAGTGAAAAATGTACTCTTTGCGGTAAATGTGCAGCGGTCTGCCCTACAGGCGTTATCACCGTGTCTGACGCGGTTACAACTGTTGCCGACAACTGCATCATGTGCTGCGCCTGTGTCAAGGTATGTGCTGCAGAGGCTCGTCTCTTCCGTCATCCGCAGATTGAAGAAAGACGAACGCTGCTGCTAAATAATTGCAGCCGACGAAAAGCACCTAAAATTTTCCTCTAACGGATAGCAATGGTGTCAGCAGCTACAAAGTTTTCGGTCAGAAATCATCCCAACCATCGAGGACTGATGATTGATTATAAGCCGAGACTGTCGACTCAAAGAAATTACTCTTGACGTCACCTTCACCCTCAGTGTCAGCCAGCTTTTCCAGATGCTTATAGGGGTTTTTGTCAAATCCATCATACAATCTTCCACCAAATCCCAGCTTGCTCCAACGTTCATTTGCCAGCCACTTGGTATACATCTCGGTCGTTTCTTCACTGACACCCAGAACGCCATCACCAAGAATATGGTTGGTCCAGGAAATTTCCTGATCAACAGCAAAACGGAACATTTCTTCGACGTCTTCAGCAAGAAAATAATCAGGGTCGAGCTCACGGATTTCCCGGACAATAAACTCAAACATGACACAATGGGTTAGCTCGTCCCGATTGATATAACGGATGACTTCCGAGGTTCCCAGCATCAGGTTCCGGCTGGCCAGATTGTAGAAAAAATTGAAACCATTGTAAAAATACAGTCCCTCAAGCAGATAATTGGCGATAATAACTTTCGCAAACTTTTTTTCAGAGGGCTCGTCGATGAAGTCCTGATAAATCTGGGCAATGTATTTGTTACGCTCAAATAACACCTTGTCGGTTCGCCATTTATCATAGATGGAGTTACGCCGATCTGCCGGAATGATTGATTCGACAATATATTGATAACTCTGACTGTGAATCGCCTCCTGATACTGCTGGATTGCCAGCAACAGGTTGACCTCTGGTGCGGTGATATAATCGTTGATATTCGACAGATTATTGGTCTGAATACTGTCGAGAAAAATCAGGAAAGACAGGATGCCGTCGTAAGCTTGACGTTCTTCAACCGTCAGATGTTTATATGGCTCGATATCGCTGGAAAGATCAGTCTTTTCCGGGATCCAGAAATTGGCCATCATATTGCGATAAAGTTTATTTGCCCACTGATAGCGGACATTGTTCAGATTAAAGATATTGGTGCTGTTACCACCAATAATCCGTCTATTTTCCAGAGAATCGTCCCCTTCCGGGTTAAAGAGTCTTTTTGGTTTCATGATTTTTTCTCCCCGTTGTTATTCTATCTTTCAGCCAAAGACTATCCGGCGCAGGAAACACATTCATCCTTAACCGAAGCGATATTGCTATTTTTCTGGATACTCCGGGTATAGTAAATCGCTTTACACCCTTTCTTCCAGGCATCCATATGTGTTTCATAAATATCCTTAGCAGTCATATTTTTATTCAGGTTAAACAGGAGTTCCATAGAGATCCCAGTATCCACATATCTCTGCAGCCGTGACACCAGATCGACCACAATCTTCTGATCGATATGTTTCGATTCCTGGTAATGCCAAAGTTTTTCCTTGATAAACGGCGGGACAATCGGCACCGTTCCGTTACTGTTATTATCGATATAAAATTTGCTAAAAATTGGCAATACACTCGCCGTACAGCCCTGAACGATAGAGCTGCTGGTATTGGGTGCAATTGCAGTGATATGACTGTTGCGGATTCCATATTCGGCAATCTGATCAAACAATTTGTCCCAATCCAGGGTTGCATTCTCAGTGAACCAGGTTCGATCACGGCTGAGGATTAGCTCCTGAGACCAGTCACTCCCCTCAAACAACGGGTAACGCCCCCGCTTTTTCGCCAGAGAGCAACTGGCCATAGTGCAATAATAAGCAAATGCTTCAGCAAGTTTATCAACGGCTTCGGTTGCACCAACATAAGGAATATCACGCAAAGCCAGATAATCAGCCAGCCCCATCAGACCAACCCCGATGGTTCGCAGCAGCTCATTATGCCGTTGCCCTTCGGCAACCGGAACATCGGTGATATCGATACAATTATCCAGAATACGGACGGCAGTTTTACAGATATCCGGCAGCTCGTCATCCTCAAGATTGGCCAGATTGATTGAAACCAGATTACAGGTGTGAACTAACCCAGGTTCAATATCCCTGCTGATCGAGTCATTTTCAAAGCGTTGCGCCCCGATCTTGGTTGGCTTTACCACAGAAAATGACTCCACGCAGAGGTTGGTGCAGGGAATGATACCGATGTGCTTGTTTGGATTAGCCCGGTTGATGGTGTCCTTAAAGGTAATATAGGGCATGCCACTCTCAATCTGCACCTTCATGATCTGTTTATATAGAGCTTTTGCGTTAACCTGTTCATAGAGCTCAATTCTACCAGACTCAACCTCAGCATAAAGATGATCCAGAGCTTTCTCAAATTCCTCACCCCATAAATCAGCCAATTCGTATTGATACTTACTGCGAATTTCGTGCGGATCGAAAAGATACCAATCTTCGTTGTTTTCTACTGCCCGCATGAATCGATCAGTCACCACTACCTGAGGGAAAATATCGTAAGCCTTACGGCGCTGATCACCGTTTTCAGTCTGTAACTCAAGGAAATCTTCCATATCCAGATGCCAGCTATCCAAAGCTACAGTTACCGCACCAGCTCGCTTCCCGCCCTGATTAAAATAAAGTGCAATGTCATTGACGACACGGATATTCGGCACCACGCCACCAGCTCGGCCAAGAGAATTACGGATCCGCGCACCATGTGAACGGATCCGGCTGATGCTCACCCCGACTCCACCACCACCGGAACTGATCTGGCCGACCTGCTCAAAGGTATGAAATATGCTGTTCGTATCGTCATCGAACGCGGTAATAAAACAACTGGAAAGATTACCGTTAGGCTTACGCAAATTGATTAAGATCGGCGTTGCCAGTGAAATCTTTCGTTTAGCCAGCATGCTGTAAGTATCGCGAACCCGCAGCAGTCGAACTTCATGCGGCTGATTCTGTTCAATCAGCAGTGCAATCGTCAGTAACGCCTCCTGTGGCATTTCAATAACCTGATTATCATATTCAAGCATGTAGCGCTTGATCAGCAGGCTGATCCCGGCGTAGTCATAGTCATAATCATATTCCTGCCGCAAAAACTGTCCCGCTTTATGGAGTTCCTTTTCAGAATATTTTTCCAGCAGCAGCGGGGAATAAATCCCTTTGGCAACAAAATCCTTAACTGTCTGGCAATAACTCGGATAGCGATATTCATAAGGAATACCGCGTGCCATGTGAACCCGCTTGTAAAAATCAACCAGCTTCAAGCGCGCAGCGAGAATCCGCCAATCCGGCTCTTCAATAGAGGTCAGTCGTAAAGACGTTTCGATGACGGTTTCGTGGATTTCACCGGTCGTCATATTGTTTCGGAAATGAATTTCCAGATTCGATTCCAGTTCAATCGGGTTAATATCCAACCCCTCCGCTGCCCACTGAATAACTTTACGGATCTTTGCTATGTCAAGTGAAGCGGATTCCCCATCCCGCTTGATAACGCGATAACGTTTGGCCATGTGATGACTTCCTCTCCCGTCTAAAAATTTAGATTGTGAACACACAATAAATTCAAGATAAAAACACTATATATTGGGTGACAAGTTTGGAAGTATACATCATATTGAAAATAATATAAGACTAAAATGGTAATTATTTTGCCATTAAAACGTCCACTATCCCTGCCACACAATCTCGAGGCTTCACTGTACTGTTGCCAGTAACCATGATATCTTTCTTCGAGTTCTAGCGGCATTTTGCCGAGTTTTTATCTTATTTTCAAACCGAAATGACTTAAAGATCCAGGTTGAAATTATGCACCACAGAAACCGTTTTATTGTTTCTCTGCTTATCATCTGTAGTTTTATTTTTCTGGCTGGCAACTACAGTGAAGCCCAAGAGACCCCCACCGCGCCAAAACCGGACGGTTCGGTAGAGAAAGTTCTGACCCTGGGACAGGCGACAATTCTTGGGGTAGTGGAAGGTTTGACTGAATATCTACCGATCAGTTCCACTGGCCACTTACTACTTGCGGAACGTATTCTGGACATCGGTGATAACCAATCGGCTTCAGCGAAGCAGAAGATGCGCACCAAAGAAGCCACTGACGCTTATACCATCTGCATTCAGATCGGAGCGATTATCGCGGTACTGGGGCTGTATTTCCGCCGAGTCAAGCAGATGTTACGGGGTCTGGTTGGAAAAGATGCTGAAGGTCGCCAACTGTTAATCAATGTCATTACCGGCTTTCTTCCTGCTGCAGTGATCGGACTGCTTCTCAATAAGTTGATCAAATCTTACCTGTTCGGAATCTGGCCGGTGATTCTGGCTTGGTTTGTCGGTGGCGTGGCAATCCTTGCAGTCAGTCGCTGGAATCAAAAAAAAGGTGACCGTACCCAGAGTGGTCGATCCATTATCGAACTCTCCTGGCAGATGGCTCTGATCATCGGTCTGATCCAGTGTATCGCCATGTGGCCTGGAGTCAGTCGGAGTCTGGTCACTATTGTCGGCGGGCTGCTGGTGGGTTTATCCTTATCGGCAGCAGTGGAATTCAGTTTTTTGCTCGGTTTAATCACCCTCAGCGCAGCCACTGGTTACGATGCCCTCAAACATGGTCAGATTATGTTACAGACCTTTGATACCCTGTCCCTCGCTGTCGGCGTTATCTTCGCCTTTTTCTCCGCAATCCTGTCGGTCAAGTGGATGGTCGGCTATCTGAACCGTCACGGGCTGGCTATCTTCGGCTACTACCGGGTTGCGTTGGCTCTGGTCGCAGGAACCATGTTGATGACCGGAGTGTTGTAAGCCAGAGCTGACCCTACCGATTCATCTCTTTGATTTCCGCATAACGAAAGCAGTCAATGACATGATCATTGACCATCCCCACCGCTTGCATGAACGCATAACAAATCGTCGGACCAACAAAGTTGCATCCAAGCTGTTTCAGCTCTTTGCTCATCTTTGTTGATAATTCTGTCTGTGCCGGTAGTTCAGCTTGAGTGTTCCAGGCATTCTGTCTGGGTTCACTATCCACATAACGCCACAGGAAAGAATCCAGCGTTCCATATTGCTCCTGTATCTTCAAAACTGCCTGTGCATTTTTTATAACAGATGCTATTTTCAGTCGATTTCGTACAATCCCCGGATCAGCGAGGAGGCGCTTGATATCCCGCTCGGAATAGCAAGCAATTTTCTCAATATCAAAGTTATGAAATGCCTTACGGTAGTTCTGCCGTTTCTTAAGAATTGTCAGCCAACTGAGCCCGGCCTGTGCGCCTTCGAGGATCAACATTTCAAAGAGATGTTGATCATCATGGGCAGGAACACCCCACTCTTTATCGTGATATTCAATATAAAGGGGATCGTTACCACACCATTCACATCTTTTTTGGATCATATTTTAGCTCCCATATTCCAACATATTTTCATTGTAACCTCTAAATATTCATAATAGTATCCGACTTGCAGATATAAAGAAACTTGCCCCTGATTGAAGGAGGATATTCATGAGCACCTACAACCCCGAACAGGCTATGTTGGAAGCACGACGGGAATTCGGAGAACATGGTGGCGTCGTACCATCTATTTCACGTGCAGCCACCTTCACCGTTTTGCACCCGGGGACCATGCCGGAAATATTTGAAGGGCTGAAGGGTCCTGATCAGGGTGGATGTTTTCTCTACAGTCGCCACTTTAACCCCACGGTAGATGTCCTTTCCCGCTATCTGGCAGCCATGGAAGGAACTGAAGCAGCCATCTGCACAGCCAGTGGCATGTCAGCCATCTCCTGTGCCCTGTTACAGATATGCAAAGCCGGAGACCATATTGTTGCCAGTGAATCAATCTATGGTGGCACCCATGCTTTGTTCGAATCACTCCTGCCACAGATGAACATCACCACCAGCTTTGTGGATATCACCGACATGGGAGCAGTCAAAGCAGCCATCACACCCCAAACACGCATTATTTTTACTGAAACCATGGGCAACCCTACCCTGAAAATTGCCGATATCCCGACCCTGTCAGCAGAAGCTCACGCTAAAGATATCAAACTGGTGGTCGATAATACCTTTTCCCCGCTGATTTTCACCCCTCATACGCTGGGAGCGGATGTGGTGGTTTATTCCCTGACCAAATATATCAATGGTGCCAGTGACCTTATTGGTGGGGCTATTTGTGCAGATAAGTCCTTTATTCTGGAACTGATGGATCTCCATACCGGTCGGGTCATGCTGCTTGGACCGACAATGGACCCGCGGGTTGCCTTTGATATTATTCAGCGCCTGCCCCACCTGCCAATCCGGATGCGCGAACACAGCCGCAGAGCCATGGTTATTGCCAATACGTTGAAAGAGATGGATATTTCGGTCATCTATCCGGGGCTTCCTGAGCATCCTCAATATCGCCTTGCTGAAAAACTCGGCAATGACAGTTATGGATTCGGTGGGATTTTAGCTATAGATTGTGGTACCCACGACAAGGCAGAAGCCTTGATGGAAGTGTTGCAGAATGAAGAACATTTTGGACTTATCGCCGTCTCATTGGGGTACTTTGATACCTTAATCAGCTGTTCCGGATCATCTACATCCTCAGAGATCGCCATTGAAGATCAACAGAAAATGGGACTTTCTCCTGGCCTTTTACGCATTGCTCTCGGTTATACCGGCAGCCTGGAGACACGTGTGGAACAGCTAAAAAGGGCGGTTAAACAAGTGCTGATTGCACCGTAGTTTTTTTCCCAGGCTTTAAATATGAAAATACTATTCCTCCATGGACTGGAATCGGGTCCACATGGCAGCAAATATCTGGCGTTGAAAGAGATGTTTGGTGAAGTTCTGGCTCCAGACTGTAGCGGAGTAAAAGATGAGATTGAACGCCTGAAAATTATCGAAAGGGACATCAGTCGTGAAGTGGGTCCTTATCTTGTAATCGGTTCCAGTATGGGTGGGCTGATGGCATTGCTGCTACAAAAGGCACATCCTGAACAGGTTGCAGGATTGGTGCTCTGCGCCCCAGCTATTAACCGACCTGCAGCAACCGGGCTGGATCTGAACAAGCTGCCCCCGACCATTGTTATTCACGGAACCCAGGATAATGTCGTTCCAATAGATGCAAGTCAGCCTTTTGGTGAAAAATTAATTAAGGTTGATGATAATCACCAACTGAGTCATAGCATGGCGGATATCCTGCATGCGGTTTTTGAGATCAAGCTGAAGCTTAGCAACCTGCAACCCGGCAGGAGGATTTGAAACCCACCTGCCGGGTTTTTCACAAATCAACTAACGCCACAGCTGCTTTTACCGCGGCAAGTATTGATACGTAGCAAAAGGGATCCCCAATTCAGGGTTTGAACAACATCTCCGCTGCATCATAGACAGTTTCTGACAATGTCGGATGCGGGTGGATCGATTTGCGCAAATCTTCGCTCACAGCAGCCATCTCTATAGCTACCACCCCTTCGGCAATCAATTCTCCAGCCCCAGGTCCGACAACCGCCATACCCAGCAGCCGATCAGTTTCAGGATCAACCAGCAATTTTGTCATCCCGTCATCCCGTCCCAGAGTCAGCGCACGACCATTCCCTCGCCAAGGGATCTTTGCTGTTTTAACTTTGATCTGCTGCTCGCGTGCTGCCGTTTCGGTCAGGCCACACCAGGCGATCTCCGGGTCAGTAAAGACAACTGCAGGAATTGCCCGGGGATCGAAAACTGCTTTACGCCCGACGGCAACCGCAGCAGCAACGCTGGCTTCGGCATAGGCCTTATGAGCCAACATCGGTTCACCAGCAATATCCCCAATGGCAAATATGTGCGGCTCAGCGGTCCGTTGTTGTCCATCAACAATGATAAAATTTTTCTTGTCCAACATAATAGCAGTGTTTTTTAGCCCCAGGCTTTCAGTATTGGGTTTGCGACCGATAGCGATCAGGACTTTCTCAAAGAGCTTGCTGCTTTGGTCACCCTGCTTATCTTCCAGAGTCACTGCCACCCCGTTTTTTTGCTCTTTGAGCTCGACAACCTTGGTATTGAGTAGAATCGTAGCAAATTTTTTATCCAGTCTACGTTTCAGCACCGAAACCAGATCCCGGTCACAACCGGGCAACAAACCATTGGTCATTTCTACCACCGAGACCTTGCTTCCCATAGCGGCGTAAGCCGAGCCCAATTCCAGCCCGATATATCCGCCACCAACCACAAGTAAAGACTTGGGGATATCGGCCAGTTCCAAAGCTCCGGTTGAATCAATAATCTTTTGACTGCCTTCTTTAACCCCCGGTAACATAATTGGCCGGGAACCAGTTGCTAGAATTGCCTGATCAAAACCCAGTTGCCCGGTGACACCATCAGCCAACGTCACAGTCAGAGTTTTGGAGTCTTTAAACTGTGCCGTACCGCGCAGATAGCTGATTTTCATTTTCTGGACTTTTGATCCCAGACCTCCGGTGAGTTTTTTGACAACTTCATTTTTCCAACTGCGAACCCGCCCTACATCAATTTTTGGTTTTGCAAACCCGACCCCTATTTGAGCCGATTCTTCAGCCTCTGAGATCAGCTTTGCTACATGCAATAAGGCCTTTGATGAAATACAGCCACGATGCAGGCAGACCCCACCGGGATTTATCTCCGGATCGATCAGGGTCACCGCAAGCCCTAGATCCACAGCCTTAAAGGCAGCAGCATATCCCCCCGGTCCAGCACCAATAACCACCAACTGGGCATGATCTGGAATTTTTTCAGTTTGATTCATCAATCTATCCCTTCATCACCAGGTTGAGAGGATTTTCGATCGCTGCACAGATCCAGCGCAGGAAGCGGGCACCATCGGCACCATCGATGACACGATGATCGTAAGTCAGCGATAGGGTCATCATCTGTTCTGGATTAAATTCGTGACCATTCCACAGCGGTTCTGTTACTGCACGCGAGACCCCGAGGATTGCCACCTGGGGAGCATAAACAATCGGTGTAAATGCGGTTCCACCAATGCCACCAAGATTGCTGATGGTAAAAGTTCCACCTTCCAGATCAGCCGGGCTGATTTTTCTTTCGCGCGTCTTGACCGCCAGTTCGTTCAGCTCAATCGCCAATGATTCAACCCCTTTTTGATCTGCATCACGAATAACCGGCACCAGCAACCCACCAGGGGTGTCAACTGCAACACCAATATGGATATATTGCTTGAGAATCAGTTCCTTACTGGCCAGATCCAAGCTGCTGTTGAATTGTGGAAAAGCAATCAGGGCTGCGGCGCAAACCTTGACCAGAAGAGCGGTCATCGTCAGCTTATTAGCAGCAGTGACCCCATAATTAAAATCACGCCGAAATTCTTCAACTTCTGAGACCCGAACCTTATCGTACTGCGTCACCATCGGGATGGTCGACCAGGCGTAACCCATGGAATCTGCCGTTAACTCACGAACTCTGGACAAGGGCTCGCGAGAAATCTCCCCCCACTTGCTGAAATCAGGAAGCGGGCGTTGGGCATGCAACCCGCGGAATTCAGCTGTTGCGACAACAGCCTGACTGCTACCCGTCAGTCGCTGCATGGTATCATGCACAAACAGTCGAACATCCTCCTCGCTGATTCGGCCTCCAGAGCCAGATCCCTGCACCTGATAAATATCGACACCGAGATCACGCGCTATGCGCCGCACTGATGGAGCAGCCGGAGCGACCAGGTTATCCCGGCGCACGCTGGTCAGATCAACACTCTCAGCAACCTGGTCAGCTATTGCTGGAGGTAAAGGATCGGCCTCAGAGGGAGGGGAAGATGGCTCTTCTTTCTGTGGGTCCTGCGTCAATTCAACCGTAGCCGTTGCAGCCACAGAAGCAGCCAGGTTCTCACTTGCTGCAGCAGCAGGTTCAAGCAACATAATGACCGAGCCGACGGTGGCACGATCCCCTTCCGCCACTTTAATAGCAGAGATAACCCCGGCAGCAGGTGAAGGGATAGCAACAACAGCCTTATCGGTTTCCAGTTCCAGCAACGTCTGATCCTCTTCCACGTGATCATCCACCGCAACCGTAATAGCGATAACTGTTCCGGCAGTCACCCCATCAGAGACTTCGGGGACAATGATTTCTAGCGACATAGCATTCCTCTAATCGTTGTGAGGGTTCAATTTATCGGGGTCAATCTTGAAATCTTTGATTGCTTTCAATAATACGGATTCAACTTCGTCTCCCACAGCCACCAGCTGATGTAGAGCGGCAATAACAATATATCGGGCATCGACCTCAAAGAAATCGCGCAACAGGCTACGACTATCACTACGCCCGAAACCATCAGTCCCTAAACAGTGTACTGGGCCGGGAAACCACTGAGAAACAGATGCTGGGAGCACCTTCATGTAATCGGAAGCGGCAACAAAGACTCCCTGCTCTTTCTCTAATAATTGGCTGAGATACGGTTTTTTGGCTTTTTGCTGAGGATGGAGGAGATTCCAGCGTTCGACATCTATAGCATCCTGATAGAGCTCTTTATAGCTCGTAACACTCCAAACATCTGCAGCAATCCCATAGTTCTCTTCCAGAAGACTCTGTGCCTTGATCACCTCATTGAGAATGGCGCCACTTCCGAGAAGGTGCACCTTCGATTTTTGACCCTTAATCTGGGTCGACTGAAAGCGGTACATTCCTTTTATAATCCCCTCACGCACCCCCTTTCGTTTCGGCATCGGCGGCATTTTGTACGCTTCATTCATAACCGTCAGATAGTAAATTAAATCTTCCTGATGGCAGTACATCCGGGTCAAGCCTTCATGCACAATCACCGCTAATTCATAGGCAAAAGCGGGATCATAAGCTTTGACCTTGGTCGGTGTCAGAGCCAGAACATGACTATGCCCATCCTGGTGCTGCAACCCTTCTCCGGCGAGTGTCGTTCGACCAGCAGTTGCCCCAATCAAAAAACCTCGGGCTCGGCTGTCACATGCCTGCCAGATAAGATCTCCAACCCGTTGGAACCCGAACATTGAATAAAAAGTATAGAAGGGAATTGTCTGTACCTGGTTGTTTGAATAAGCACTTCCTGCAGCAATAAAGCTTGCCATAGAGCCAGCCTCACTTAAACCTTCTTCCAGGATTGCTCCAGTTTTTTTCTCGTTGTAAAAGAGCAAATTTCCCTTATCGATCGGTTCATAGAGTTGCCCGGTATGGCTGTAAATTCCCGCTTGTCGGAACAGTGCCTCCATACCAAAAGTCCGCGCTTCATCTGGAACAATCGGAACAATCAATTTTCCAAGTTCAGGGTCACGCAACAATTTGGCCAACAGATGAACAAACGCCATGGTTGTTGCCAGCTCTCGCTCTCCAGATCCGGCCAGGTATTCCTGAATCAACCAATCAGTCTGACAAGCCATCGGCTGGCTGCCATCAAAACGCTTCGGCAGACAGCCACCCAAAGCTGCCCGCCGCTCTTTCAGATAATTAATTTCTGGACTATCGTCAGCAGGCTTATAACAGGGGGCTTGAGCGATTTCATCATCACTGATCGGGATATTGAACCGGGTTCGGAACTCTTTCAATTCTTCTTCATTCAGTTTTTTCTGTGAATGGGTAATATTTTTCCCTTCTCCAGCCTCACCGAGCCCATAACCTTTGATTGTCTGCGCCAGAATCACCGTTGGTGAGCCCTTATGTTCAACTGCAGCTTTGTAGGCTGCATAGACTTTTGCCGGATCATGCCCACCCCGGGTCAAGCGACCCAATTGCTCATCAGAGTAATTTTCGACAAGCTCCAATAATTCAGGATATTTACCAAAAAAATCTTTACGCACAAAGGCACCGCTGGACGCGGTATAACGCTGCATTTCCCCATCTAAAACTTCATCCATTCGCTGAACCAAACGACCGGACTTATCTTTATCCAACAAGCGATCCCAGTCGCTGCCCCAGATAACCTTAATAACATTCCAGCCGGCTCCTCTAAATGCCGCCTCAAGTTCCTGAATAATTTTTCCGTTACCACGCACCGGGCCATCAAGCCGTTGCAGATTTCCATTCACAACAAAAATCAGGTTATCAAGATGTTCCCGTGCAGCCAGAGTTATCGCCCCTAATGATTCTGGCTCATCCATCTCTCCATCACCCAGCATTGCCCATACTTTACGACCACTGCGCTTACGCAATCCCCTATCAACCAGGTAATGATTAAACCGGGCTTGGTATATGGCAGTTAATGCGGTTAGCCCCATTGAGACAGTTGGAAATTCCCAGAAATCTTTCATCAAGAACGGGTGAGGATAAGAAGATAAACCCCCTTGAGGATTGAGTTCATTCCTGAAATGAGCCAAATCCTGTTCCGAGAGGCGGCCTTCCATAAAAGCCCGGGAATAAACTCCGGGTGCCGCATGCCCCTGAAAATAGACCATATCCCCAAGAAAATCATCGGTTCTGCCACGCCAGAAATGGTTGAATCCGACTTCCCAGAGATTTGCAACGGAGGCAAACGTCGAGATATGCCCACCAATGCCATCAGACTCCCGATTGGCACGCACGACCATCGCCATAGCGTTCCAGCGAATAATTGATTTAATCCGGCGCTCAAGCTCCCGGTTCCCCGGAAAAACTGGCTGCCGGGTATGGGGGATTGTATTGATATAGGGAGTGTTAGCAGTAAATGGGATACTGACACCTTGCTCCTGGGCACGAATCTGTAGTTGTCTGAGAATCTGCCGGACCCGTTCAGGTCCTTGTTCTTTCAAGACATAATCGAGTGATTCACGCCACTCTTGGTTTTCTATATCGAGAAGATCTTTAGATTCTTGCGAATTATGGATTGCCATAAACGTCAACTCCTTTGACAGGATCTACATATAAAAGCTGACTAAAATATACACAATTATTTCTGTCGTGTCAGGAGATCGGCAAAAAGAATAGAAATATAATCAGAACCAGACATGGAGGGATAAAAAAACCGTACGACTTAATTCAGCACCCGATACGGTCCGGTTGCATAACTTCGAAATTGCAGGGTGTCATTATTGTCTAACAACGCTCCAATCCGATCACGATTAACCGGGTGAGAAACTCGCCGTCCGGCCTCTCCTTCAGTACACCATTCCACATTGGGGGTCTCATCACTTGGAGTTAATTCACCGGAGGCATAGCGCGCTGAAAAACAAAAAATAAGGGTTGCAGGAGAAGAAACTTTGGACCAGACAACTGCCAATTTTGCATGGCTGATTGTGATTCCAGTTTCTTCCAGCACTTCACGGCTGAGAGCAAAAATAAGACTTTCACCCTCCTCGACTCTCCCTTGGGGCAATTCCCAGCCGCGAATATGATGCTTAACCAGAAGAATCTGATGTTGCAAGTTACGAATCAGACAGCTGACAACCACAACATGTTTCGGCTGAGATATCAATTAATCTCTCCATCCTGATGGTCAATGACCTCGGTGCTACTTTGCAGCTGGTTGTTAAATTCCGCTTTTGGCAACAGCACCCAAAGGCGGCCATCCTGCTTCATTTTTCCAGCTATCTTTCCGGCATCATTTCCCATTCCCCAAAAAAAATCGGCTCGAACCCGTCCCTTAATAGCTCCACCGGTATCCTGAGCAACCATCAACTGCTGCAAGGGAAAATCCGTTCCAGGAAAGGTGGTAGAAAGAAAGACCGGGGCTCCAAGAGGGATAGTATGTGGATCAACAGCAAGACTGCGTAATGCCGTCAGAGGGACACCGAGAGCCCCAGGGGGGGACTGAAATTCAGGCGGGAGCTCACGAAAAAAAACATAGCTGGGATTCTCCGCCAATAGTTCTTTTCCGGCCTCAGGATTTTCCTTGACCCAGCGTCGAATATTCTGCATTGACATCTGATCCCGCGTCATTGCGTTTCGCTCGAGCAACAATTTACCGATAGACCGATACGGATGACCATTCTGGTTGGCGTAATCAACCATCACCAATTCTCCATTCGGTAAACGTATTCTTCCAGAGCCCTGAATATGCAGAAAAAACAGATCCACTGGATCTTTCACCCAGAAAAGTTCCTGACCCGCAAGAGGGGTTTTACCATTATCAATTTCACTCCGCTCAAAGTATGGCACCACCCGATGACCGACAACCCGGCCACGCAGGCGATATTTGCTCAATTCCGGATAAAGTCCATCCAGATCGATGATCAGCATATTATCCGGTTGACGGTAGAGCGGATATTTATACTCTTCGGTTAGTGTTCGGCTACCGAGCAATTCTGGACCGTAGTAACCGGTAATGAGACCATCGGGGCTGCCATCAGCATTACGCACTTGATAGGGCTGAAAATACAATTCAAAAAAATAACGTGAATTCTTCTCCCCGACAGGTGAAATTTTAACAGCCTCAGAACAAACCTGCGTCCATTGTTCTCTTTTTCTTATCGCTTGACAGCTTTGTTGAAAAGCTTCCAGAGCCGCAGCAGGACGATCCAATAACCAGCCATCAACCTGATCCCAAGCGACTGGTGTGAATGGCTCAACTTCAATGGCAGGAGGGAGAATTTCTACCGGAGGCTTCACTCCCACCGGAGGTTTACTGACACAACCAGCCAGGATAAGAATCAAGCAACCAACAAAAAAAATTAGTTTCATGGGTCTATTCCAAAAAAGTTAAATAAGATCAGAATCACAACATGTCGATTGGATCAACATCAATATGTAAATTAACCTGCCGAGGCAATTGCTTGATCTTGTCATCAAGGCCATTCAGCAAGCGCCTGAGCTCAGGTCGAGCAGTTGCTTTCAGTAAAATTTGATGACGACTTTTACCACGCAGACGCGCAAGAGGACAAGGGCTGGGGCCGAGAACCTCTACTGAATTAGCGATTCCAGACAGATAATGACTAAATTGCTTGGCAGCCGTTTGCACTTGATAATTGTTGTTACCAGAGAAAACCAGGTTTACCAGATGACCACAAGGGGGGTAGCCAAGTTCCTGCCTGAAAGGGAGCTCCTGTTGATAGAAATCATGATAGTCCTGTTTTGCGGCGCAAGTTAATGCATAGTGATCGGGATTGTATGACTGAATGTAAACTTTCCCGCCGCCACTGGCTCGCCCGGCCCGACCGGCAACCTGGGTAAAGAGTGAGAAACTTCGCTCACCAGACCGGAAATCTGGAAAATTAAGAGTACTGTCAGCCCCCAGCACACCGACCAGAGAAACCCCGGGAAAATCGTGTCCTTTTGCGATCATTTGCGTGCCCACAAGAATATCGATTCTACGTGCCAGCATTTCGGTCATTATTCTTTGATGTGCCCCTTTGCGACTGGTCGTATCACGATCCATGCGGGCAATTTTAGCAGTGGGGAACAACTGTTCCAACTCCTGCTCAAGCCTTTCAGTGCCCGCACCTTGAGGTTCAATATTCAAACCATGACACTTATGACAGTATTCTGGTACAACCTCAACATAATCACAGTAATGACATCGTAATTGCCGGTTCTGCTGATGATAGGTCAGAGTAATTTCACAATTTGGGCAATAAAAGCTTTCTCCACAGTCGGCACATAACAAGAATGGTGCAAAACCACGACGATTCAATAACAACAAAACCTGTTCTTGTTGTTCCAGAGCCTGCTGAATCGCCTCTATCAGGATATTGGACAACTCTCCATCAATCACCTGCTCTTTTAAATCAATGAGGTCAACCTTCGGTAAGTCCCCGGCATGAACACGTTTGTCCAGGGTCAACCGGGTCAACGCCCCTTGCTCACTACGGTAATAACTGGCAAAAGAGGGGGTTGCACTTCCGAGCAAGACCGGACAACTTTGTTGTTGCCCCCGAACTAAGGCCAAATCGCGCGCGTTATAACGGAACCCTTCACCCTGCTTGTAACTTGATTCGTGTTCTTCATCGACCACAATAAGTCCAAGATTTTTCAGTGGAGCAAAGATAGCAGAGCGCGCACCGATAACAATCTGAATCTGATTACGGACTATTTCCCGCCAGGCATCATAACGTTCCCCGGCAGAGAGACCACTATGCAGTACCGCAATCCTGACACCTTTTTTTTCAAATCGACCTCTGAATCTTGCGACCAGTTGTGGAGTGAGTGATATTTCAGGCACCAGAATTAATGCCTGCCGATCAGCCAACAGACATTGATCAACGGCTTGCAGATAAACTTCGGTTTTGCCACTGCCAGTAACCCCATGGAGCAGAAACCCGCCAAAGGAATGTTTTATTATTGTTGGAGTAATGGCTTCAACCGCTTTAATTTGGGCATCATTAAGGGTCAGGCATTTATCTTCTGGAATTTTTTGTGTCGCAAAAGGATCACGCAAACATTCCCGCTCACTTACCTCCAGAGCACCTGTTTCAACCAAACGCTTCAGCGCCGCATAGGGGGAGGGAAAAAACTCACGGATTTGGGTAAGACCGACGGCCTGTTGCTGAATAATAAATTGCTGCAACTCTTGCTGTTTTTTGCCACGCGGGACAACATCCGAATTTAAGAGCGTATAGACTGATTCTGTTAAAATTTTTGTTGTTGCTTTATCACTCCCAAGACCCGCAGGCAGTGAGGAACGCACCACCTGCCCAATCGGATGGCAGTAATAGTCGGCGGCCCAACGCAACAATTTAATCAATTCGGGAGTTAAGAGCGGGTTCTCGTTAAACACCTCTTTTAAATCTTTAAGATCTCCAGCCTGACCCCTTCTAAGGCAGAGTATAAAGCCAATTGTACTCCGATGACCAAAAGGTATCTTGACCCGCATTCCAACTTGAGCTGAAGCAATCAGGGGCTCAGGAATCCGGTAAGAAAATAACTGTTTAAGTGGTACATTTACGGCAATATCGGCAATGAGTTCAGTCAAGATAAGATCTCAATCAGTCAGGTAACTTTAAAAAACCCTCACCGCTTCACAGCAAGGGGAACCAAAGAGCTATATTCCTTACAGCATGCTAGTAACCCAGAAAATCCAATAAGCGATCAATCTCTTTCATCAGCGCAGCAAAATCATCTCCTGATAAACTTTGCGCACCGTCACACAGCGCCAGAGCCGGGTTGGGATGAACTTCCATCATTACTCCATGTGCACCAGCAACCAAAGCAGCTTTGGTCATAACCGGCACCAACATCCGCTTCCCCGTTGCATGGCTGGGATCAACAATGATTGGTAAATGGCTCATTTCTCGAATCAACGGGACAACGGACAGATCCAGTGTATTCCGGGTCGTCTTCTCAAAAGTACGGATGCCACGCTCACAGAGGACAATATTAGGATTCCCCTCAGCCAGAATATACTCCGCTGCGGCCAAAAACTCTTCAATCGTCGCGCTCATTCCACGCTTGAGTAAGACTGGATGCTTGGTTTTACCAACTTCTTTAAGCAGGTCGAAGTTTTGCATGTTGCGGGCTCCGATCTGCAACATATCTGCATATTGACAGACTGTATCCAACTGCTCTATCCGCATCACCTCGGTCACCACCGGCAAGCTCTGGGCACGACCGGCTTGTTGCAGAAGTTTCAAACCTTCCAGACCAAGCCCCTGAAAAGAATGGGGCCCGGTGCGTGGTTTAAAGGCTCCGCCACGCAACATTTTACCCCCACCAGATTTGACCTCCTTGGCAGCAGTCATCATCTGCTCTTCAGTTTCAATCGAGCAAGGCCCGGCAATAATCACCGGCTTCTGGCCATCGCCGAATTTGACCCCGGCGACATCGATCACCGAAGGGACTGGATGAAAATCACGTGACGCCATTTTATAAGGCTTGCTGACATGGATCGTTTCACGCACCCCCGGCAGGGTACGAATCGTTGAATCATCAACATAACCTTGATTTCCGAGGACACCGATAGCTGTTCTTAAACTTCCAGGGATAGGTTCGGCAGTCAGACCCATCCGTTCTACTGCTGCAATAATTTGATCGACTTGTTCTTCGGTTGCATGATGGTGCATGACAATAAGCATAAAAACTCCTTAAAAAGCCAGGTTCCGTATCATCCGTGGACTATCGCAGAACTTTGACAGCTCAAGCATGACATGGCACTGGAAGCCAACAAAATATTCTTTATTCGGTTGATGACGCTAATTGATATTTTCTTCTTTTCTCCCCAACAAAAGCAACCCGCTCTGGATTCATATTCCACTCTGGAATTTCTTCCGTGTTTTCGACAGGGATCCTCTTCTCAATTTCATTCAAAAGAGTGATAAGACTTCGCCCCACAGCAATGGCAAGGTTGACGGGAACAGCATTACCAATCTGTTTATACTGACTACTGATAGGACCTGTAAATATCCAGCTATCTGGAAATGTTTGAATCCGTGCATATTCTCTCACCGTCAGTGGACGGGTTTCTTCTGGATGACACCGTTCTGTCTGTTTCTGTGCCGGGGCACACGTGAGCGTCAAGCTTGGCTCATCCCAAGAGAGCCGTCTTGCCATCCCAGTTTTCCCACCACCAAGGAAATAACTCTTCTTCATATATTCTCTTTGGAGATTATCTGGTAAGTCACGCCAATATCCGCCAGGAGGAACACGAGAGAGAATTTCTTTTTTACGTGCAGGATATATCTGCCCCACAGATACAGGAACGTCAGTAGCAAAAATATCCCCTTTTTTCAGTACGTCCTTGAGAGCAAGGACTCGCTTGTATGGGGCAGGCCAATGAAAATTGATGTCGGTAGCTAGGTCATTTCTGATTCCGACAAGAAAGAGCCGTTCACGTTTTTGTGGCACTTTGTAGTAGATGGCTTTAAGCACTTGTGGTGCAATTAGAGTATAACCAATGTCTTCAATTTTACGTTTAATTGTTTCTAAAGTTCTTCCTTTGTCATGGTTGAGCAGTCCACGCACATTTTCACCAAGGAAAACTCTTGGCTGAACTTCTTCAACGGCTCGCATCAACTCAAAAAAGAGCGTTCCCCTGATATCACCAAACCCAAGTTTATTTCCAGCATATGAAAACGCCTGACAAGGAAAACCACCAGACAAGAGATCAATTTTATTTTTATAACGAGTAAAATCTATCTCTGCAACATCCCCAACAGCAACATTCCAGTAAGGGCGATTTTTCTTGAGTGTAGCCCCGGCATGACTATCAAGCTCATTAAGAAGGGCAACTTCAAAACCTACATTTTCCAAACCCAGAGCTAACCCACCAGCTCCAGCAAAAAGCTCAATAGAACGAAATGGTCGTACAGCTCTAACTTTCGCTTCTTTGTCCCATTTCGTTTCTTTCAATTGACGGTAGGTATCAAATGAACGTAACTGTCTTTCACTGTAGAGCTTCGCACCATTTAATAAGACTGGTGTCAGCTTTCCACTTTTCTCCCACCCTCCAACAATCGCTTTAGAAACCCCAAGGATGTTTGCAACTTCGACTAGAGTAAAATAGCGACTCATCCGATCTCCAACGCAGAAAAACCTTCATATTTTTCAAAACTGAAGTTTAGAGTTTCATGAACTTTAAAAATTTACCGAAAAAACAAAAAAGAGCATAAAAAAGGTTGACATGGTGCCCATAGTGCGCGGCCGCACC
>JASFYS010000040.1:0-5086 GCA_045047095.1 Desulfuromusa sp.
GATGCACTCGCAAAAAAGAATAAGATGGCTAAGCAAAAATTTCGTCCTACAAGGCGTAGTGGTTTTTCAGGGTCGAAGGCCTACATATAGTAGGTCGAGATCCTGAAAAACCGCTGCAACACCGGAGGTCGGACTTTTTGCGACGCCATCATTGGTTATTTCCCAGGGAAATTCCGCCTACGTGGCCAGCGTGGGATTTTCCAGTGCCGCAAGCTTGGAACGAGGCGGATCGTTACGGAATAACCGATAATTGCTACAGGAATTCCCAGAACTAAACTACCAAGCAACAATGGCACCCCAAGCTGTGCTCCCAACGACCAGCTTAATTCGCGACCAAAGTGATTGATACCAAGGGGAGGCAGACCAAGGAGCATTCGACCTACTTCATATTCCAAACCATAGATCAGTGGTGCAGTAAAAGGGTTAGAGATCCAGACCCCGATAAGAGCCGCAATTTTATTTTGACGTAACAAAAAAGCAAATATAATGGCTAAAAGCATATGGAACCCGAGAGCGGGCGTAAAGCCGATAAAAAGACCAAGCGCCATTCCTCTGCCGATAGCATCGGGCTCTGAACGCAGGCGCGCCAACTGAATAATATTCAATTTAAACTGTCTGAAAAAACCCCAGCGACGCCACATAAATACCCTAATTTTCAATCCCAGCGAACCAGCTCCAACGGCCAGTTGGAAACAGCATTCAAATCAAGATCGGACGCTAGTCCTTGAGATAAATAATAATCACCAGCAACAGCTAACATCGCCGCATTATCCGCACAAAGGATCGGTGACGGGAAAAAAACTTTGATGCCAATGGGAACCGCAAGTTTAGCAAATTGACTGCGTAAACCAGAATTACAGGCCACCCCTCCAGCGACAACAAGACGATTTAAACCCTCAGATTCAGCCGCGCGCAAAGCTTTCTGAGTGAGGACATCAACAACCGCAGTTTGAAAAGCACAAGCAATTTGGCTGACTCTGGTTTCATCTGGAGCCGAATCAAGCTGTTGTAGATAGTTTAAAACAGAAGTTTTGACCCCGGAGAAACTGAAATCAAAGTTGTCTTTTTTTAGCATTGGCCGAGGAAATGTAATTCCCCCATCATCACCTTCAGCAGCAAGTTTATCGATGAGCGGCCCACCGGGATACCCCAGCCCCAGCATTTTAGCGACTTTATCAAAAGCCTCTCCTGCCGCATCGTCAACTGTCCGTCCCAACAGCCGATAGCGGCCAATGCCGTCAACCCGAAACAAATGGGTGTGTCCTCCAGATACTGCCAGTGCAAGAAACGGATAATCAACCTTCTTTTCCAGCTGAATCGCCTGGATATGTCCTTCAATATGATGAACACCAAGCAGTGGAATATCAAGAGCATAAGCGTATGCCTTTGCAAATGACACCCCAACCAGTAAAGCACCAACTAAACCCGGCCCCCGTGTTACCACAATTCCGTCTAAATTTTCCTGTTTAATCGAAGCGTTATCTAGTGCTTCTTCAACTAATGGATTAATGACTTCAAGATGACGTCGTGATGCCAGCTCAGGAACAACACCACCATAAGCAGCGTGCAGATCCACCTGCGAGGCAATCACATTGGACAACACCTGCCGACCGTCACGAACAACCGCCGCCGCAGTTTCATCACAAGAACTTTCAAGAGCGAGTAATAACATATTAAATGATCATCTAGAGTTAGAGGAGATTTGCTGCTAATTCAGCAAGTAAAGAACGTTCTCCTTTATTTAGAGTCGTATGACCGGTGATATCCTGACCTTTCAAACGCTCAACAGAGAATGACAAGCCGTTACTGGCAGAATCAACATAGGGATTGTCAATCTGGTACGGATCACCAGTCAAAACAATCTTTGTCCCCTCTCCAGCCCGGGTAATAATGGTTTTGATTTCATGTGGTGTCAGATTTTGTGCTTCGTCGACAATCATATATTGTTTAGGAATAGAACGGCCACGAATATAGGTCAGGGGTTCAATCTCCATCAGACCAAGATCAATAAGTTCACGGTAACCTCGTTTCCGGTTCCCTCCCTCCTCATAAGAAGCCAATAGCAATTCAACATTATCAAAGATCGGTTGCATCCAGGGAGCCAACTTCTCTTCAACATCTCCCGGCAAAAAACCAAGGTCTCGCCCCATTGGATAAACCGGTCGCGAAACCAGCAACCGATTATAAGAACTTTCATCGGCGGTTTTTACCAGACCAGCAGCAATAGCGAGGAGAGTTTTTCCGGTTCCTGCTTTGCCGACCAGGGAAACCAGTTGCACATCTTCGTTCAATAATAAATCGAGAGCAAATTGTTGTTCACGATTTCGTGGATAGATCCCCCAAACTCCTTCTTTTGGAACTTTAATCAAAGCAACAACTTCCTTCATAGCCGCGTTATAACGTCCAATGGCGGTATGGGAAGGAGTGGTTTCATCAATCAAGGTCAAACCCTGATTGGCAAAATATTCAGCTTCAATGGACAATGAACCCTGCTCATAGAATTGATCAACCTGAGCCTTCGGCACAAGCAACTCACTGGTGCCCGTATAGAGATCTTCGATCGGAACCTTATCACTCTGGTAATCTTCAGCGCACAAACCAATGGTATCGGCCTTGATTCGCAGGTTGATGTCTTTGGTGACGAAGAAAACCGTCCCTTTGGGTAAATTTTCCTGTAGATCCTGGGCAATAGCTAGAATTCGATTATCCCCTTGATCATTACGCAGTTCCGGGGGCAACTTCTGTAAAAATTCCTGTTTATAGATTGCGACCTTAAGAAGACCCCCGTTTTCCAGAGGAACTCCCTCAATCAGTTTGGCCTTTGAACGGTACCCGTCGATCATCCGTGAAATCTGGCGAGCATTGCGGCCGGTTTCACTCTGATCTTTCTTAAACCGGTCAATCTCTTCAATGACGGTTAAAGGCAATATCACGGTATTGTCAGAGAATTTAAAGATTGCCTGTGGATCATGCAATACAACATTTGTGTCGAGTATGTAATTTTTCATTGCCGGTTCCCCATTTCATAAGAATAAATACTTGGTGGACGATCAACCTAACGGCTTCTTAGCATCGATTCGCTGAATAGCCTGCAAAAAGCAATCAATATCAGCTGCTGTGGTAAAATACCCTGGACTGACACGTACAGTTCCGGTTGGATAAGTTCCAATAGTCCGGTGTGCATCAGGGGCACAGTGTAAACCAACCCGAACTGAAATTTGTTCCTGTTGATCCAGAATAAACCCAACCTCAGACGGATCATAGTTCTCAAGATTAAATGAAATTGCGTTGCCCCTCAGCGTAACATCAGCAGCGCCATAAAGCTTGACGCCTTCGATTTTACCGAGCCCAGTTAGAATTTTATCAATCAGTTCAGTTTCCTGAGCACGAATCTGTCCGATACTGATTTTTTGTAGAAACTGTAATGCTGCATGTAGCCCAGCGAGTCCTGGAAGGTTTAAGGTTCCGGATTCCAGTCGTTCCGGCAAAGTTTTTGGCTGCAGGTCTGATCGGGAATTAGCTCCGGTGCCACCATATATCAAAGGAGTCAACTCAATGCCTTCTTTTATGTAAAGAAAACCGGTTCCTTGTGGCCCCAACAAAGACTTATGTCCCGGGGCAGCAAAAAGATCAACATCAAGAACATCTAAATCGATAGGGAGAGAACCCGCTGTCTGGGCACCATCAAGCATAAATAAAATATCATGATCATGACACCAGCGCCCCAAACCCGTAACCGGCTGAATGGAGCCAATCACATTGGAGCAGTGATTTATTATCAATAAACGGGTCTTTTTCTGCAGGCAAGCCGTTTGCAAGGCTGAGTTTTCAATCACCCCGGTCACCGGGTCAGCGGAGACTTTGACAACTTCGACACCATGACTCTGCAGCTCCCGTAACGGTCGAATGACAGCATTATGCTCAACTGTCGTGGTCACGACTCGATCACCAGGTTCCAATAAGCCAAATAAAGCCTGATTTATTGCGGTCGTCGCATTGGGGGTAAACACCAAACGGTCAGAACTGTCAATGTTGAAGAGTGCGGCTATCGCTTCCCGGGTTTCAAAAACTAAACGATCTGCAGCTATTGCCTGAAGATGGCTGCCTCGACCCGGGCTCCCTCCAGCACGTAAAGTGTTCATCATCGCCAAATAAACTGATTCGGGCTTAGGATGGCTGGTGGCAGCATTATCGAGATATATCGGTTTCTTTTTTGACATCAAAAAAATCCAGGCTCCAGGGTTAGATGCGGAAGAATACTCAATATTTTACTTCGCGACAAGCACAACCGCAAATCAAAGAATTTTAAGTCAAATCAATCATGATATCAAATTTATCCAGACTTTATTTTTAAACAATTTCATGCTGTTCATTAATTTAATGAATTTATTTTTCACACTTGACAGGCACTAGATGTAGTGGTCTATATTCACATCCCGCATAAATGTAGTACTTTAAAAACTGTTTCACCGCATGTTAAAGAAATGAGATCAATAGAATTGAGTCGGGAAAGGAACCGCAAATGTCTAAAGACAAAACCTCTGCCACGCTGAACCTCTCAAAAAATGCACTCACAGTGCTGACCAAACGCTATCTAAAACGTGATACTAAAGGGAATCCAACCGAAACACCGGAAAAAATGTTCCGTCGGGTTGCTAAGACAATCAATGCTGCCGAAGTTGCAACAAATAATAAAAAGGGTAATTTCGAAACACAATATTATCAGACCATGACCAATCTCGATTTTTTGCCTAACTCTCCCACCCTGATGAACGCTGGACGTGAGCTGGGTCAACTGTCAGCTTGTTTTGTCTTGCCTGTTGGTGACTCGATGGAGAGTATCTTTGAGGCTATCAAACATACAGCGTTGATTCATAAAAGTGGTGGCGGCACCGGATTCTCTTTCTCGCGTATCCGCCCGGCCAACGATGAAGTTCGTTCTACCAGCGGTGTCTCTTCAGGCCCAATTTCTTTTATGCGGGTTTTTGATGCTGCCACTGAAACGATTAAGCAGGGTGGCACCCGCCGTGGCGCTAATATGGGAATCCTGCGCGTTGACCATCCCGATATCATGGATTTTATTATG
>JASFYS010000041.1:0-15672 GCA_045047095.1 Desulfuromusa sp.
GGTGCGGCCGCGCACTATGGGCACCATGTCAACCTTTTTTATGCTCTTTTTTGTTTTTTCGGTAAATTTTTAAAGTTCATGAAACTCTAAACTTCAGTTATAAATTTTGATGCTCTGGAAACGACTGCATAAACTGCTGTTGGTTTTCTTTATTGTTAGTTTCCCACTGTTTGCAACAGCGGGAGAAACTTACGGTGAACTCCAGCTTAAAGCTGCCATTACTTACAATGTTGCCAAATTTGTGAAATGGCCTGCTGAGACTTTTTCTGAAACAAGTACGCCATTGGTTGTTTGTGTCATGGGAAACAGTAAAGTTGCTTCTGCTTTTGAGTCACTTGAGGGACAATTCTTAGGACAGCGCCGTATCCATGTGAACTATCTGAAATCAATTAGTGATTGTCAGGGGGGGCATGTTTTATATATTGCCAACTCTAAAGATTATCTTGTCAATGAAGCCTTGACCGCTTTGCAAGGTAAGCCAGTTTTAACCGTCAGTGATATAGAGAGTTTTGCCAGCAGAGGGGGGATGATTAGTTTGTTGAAGGTCAGGAAAAATATTCGCTTTGCTATCAATTTGGATGCTTCGAAGTCGGCTGGTTTACAAATTAGTTCCAAGCTGCATCCCTTAGCGACTGAAGTGATCAGGAGCAGAAATTGATATGAAACGCCTGTTCTATAAATTATCCCTGCGGGGAAAACTGACATTTATTATTACTCTGACCAGCTGTCTGATTCTTCTGTTAACTTTTGTTGCAATTATTTCTCTACAGCGAATGTCTCTGCGCAATGATCTGCTTCAGGAAGCACATGTTCTCAGCCGTGGAATCAGTGAGAACTGTGCCGCTACAATGATTTTTAATGATCCGCAAGCGGCAGCCTTAGCGCTTGAACCGTTGTCGTCATCACCGCATGTCATTGGTGCTCGATTATTTGACAAAAACCAAAAGGTTTTCGCTGAGTTTTATCAAAATCTGGCCAGAAATCCTGAAGTCGATGAATTAAAAGCTGAAACCATATTAAGCCAAGGGGATATATTTACTCCAACCTATTTGGATGTTTTTGAACCGGTTTTATATAATGGAGAGTCCCTTGGTTTATTGATGATCAGGGTTGATCTTGCAAAGGTGAACAATGTTCTGATTCGTTATACCTGGATTGGGGCTGGCGTTTTTATTATTTATTCGTTATTGGCGTTTTTGTTGGCTAACAGTTTACAACGTTTAATTTCTGATCCGATCAAATCTCTAGCTTTATCTATGCAGACGATTTCAAGGGAGAAAAACTACTCACTTCGGGTGCAAAAGACCAGTAATGATGCATTAGGAAGTTTGTTCGATGGTTTCAATGAGATGGTGGCGGAGATAGAAATTCGTGATCAGGAATTATTGAGTAGTGAAGCCAATCTAGAGTATCTGGCCAATCACGACTCTCTGACTAAAGTGGCAAATCGAATGTTGTTCCACGACCGGTTAGAACATTCCCTGGCTAGAGCCAAGCGGATGAAATCCCGGCTGGCAATTTTATTCATCGACATGGATCGTTTTAAAAATATCAACGACTCCCTCGGCCATGGTATTGGGGATCAAGTTCTTTGTGCAGTGACCGAGCGTATGAATATTCTGGTCAGAGATGCCGATACTCTGGCTCGGGTTGGTGGGGACGAGTTTGTTATTATTCTTGATCAGATAAAAAAAACAAATGATGTTGGCCGTTATGTGCAGAAATTGCTGCGAAAAATGGCTCAAACTATTGATATCTCAGACCATAGCTTGCATGTGACAGCGAGCGTTGGTGTCAGCTTTTATCCTGAGAATGGAGAAGATGCCGATAGTCTGATGCGAGCCGCTGATATTGCCATGTATCAGATCAAAGACAAGGGTGGCAACTCCTATCAATTTTATTCCCCGGATATGGATAGTGACGCCCGTGAATCGCTGATGCTTGAAAACCAGCTCCGTGAGGCGTTACAGAAAAAGCAGTTGATGCTTTATTATCAGCCGCAGTACGAATTGAAAACCGGTCGGTTGATTGGTTTTGAAGCTTTGATTCGTTGGAATCACCCCGATTTAGGATTGGTTTCTCCCCTTGATTTTATTCCGTTGGCTGAAGAAAGTGGTTTGATTGTCCCAATTGGGGAATGGATTTTACACACTGCCTGCAAGCAGTTGAAGAAAATTCAAGAGCAATGGCAATTACCACTCAATATGGCCGTTAATCTTTCTCCGCGCCAGTTTCTTCATTCTTCCCTGGTTCAGACTGTGGCTGAAGTTCTTTATCGGACCAAATTGGAACCACGTTTTCTGGAGCTGGAAATTACGGAGAGCATGGTGATGGGAAATATTGATCGATCAATCAGCAAGATGGACGAGTTTAAGAAGATGGGTGTGCAACTGGCGATTGATGATTTTGGAACCGGGTACTCATCTCTGGAATATCTAAAGAAATTTCCAATTTCTAAATTGAAAATTGACCAATCTTTTGTCCGGGAGCTAGGGACTGATAGCAATGACACTGCTATCGTCAATTCAGTTATCGCTCTGGGTAAGAGTATGAATCTGGAAATTATTGCAGAGGGGATAGAAACGGTTGAACAGTTGGATCTTCTGAAAAAAGAAGGCTGTGACCAGGGGCAAGGTTACCTGTTCGGTAGGCCAATGCCAGTGACCGCATTACCTGCTTTGTTGGATTCTGTACTTGTTGATAACCCTGAGAACCTTGCTAAAATTATGTATAATTCCTAGCCCAATATTGCAACACTTCATCAATGACACGACACTAGCCCAATCGGTTCAGCTGAAGAAATACTTTCTCTCCGGCCGCCCGACAGCCCCGTAAATCAGTTCAGCACTGACTTGCCCGCCAGCGGTCAGGTACTCAAGATAGCGTCTGGCTGTGGTTCGGCTGGCACCAATGTGTTGACCAACTTCTTCAGCACTGAGCCCGTCGGGATGGGGATGTTTAAAAACGGCGCTGACTTTTTTTAGTGTGAGCGGATCTATTCCTTTTGGATGCTCTGGTTCGCCAGGGTTGGAGTCTTTGTAGGGGTGGAGGAGCCGATCGATCTCGTTCTGGTCAAGAGTCGCATCATTTGCCATCCGGGAATGGTGTTCATAGAACCGTTCTAATGCCTCTCTGAAACGTGGGAACATGACTGGTTTCAGAATATAATCAAAGGTCCCACCACGCATTGCTTCCTGAAGAGGTTCCAGCTCTTTTGCGGCAGTGATCAGGATGATATCTGTAGCCTGTTGTCGGGCACGAATTTGCCAGAGAATTTCTGTCCCCAACCCTTCTGGGAAATAGAGATCAAGTAAAATCAGATCCGGTTGGAATATAGCACTCATTTTCTCCGCGTCTTCTAATGTTCCTGCAATCCCGCAGACACTGAAGTGTGGGACTTTCTCTGTGAAGTGACGGTGGATTTCAGCAATTTTTGGATCATCCTCGACAATCAGTACCTTTAATTCCATACTATTCCTTCCTCGGCTTTGGAATAAACACACTGAAAAAAGCGCCCCCCAAATCACTATCAGCTATGGTGATCTGGCCATTTAAATATTGCAGGGATTTTTTCACCAGATAAAGTCCCTGACCGCGGTCAATGTGTTTGCTGGAAAATCCCTTTTCAAAAATCTTATCTGTCTGTTCACTGGGAATCCCATCTCCTGAATCTTCAATTTCAAAAACCAGGTCGTTACCAATATCGGTCATTGACAGCTTTACTTTTGGGCTCTTGCCGGTTTGTAGCGCAGCATCGAAAGCATTATCAATCAAGTTGCCAAGAATTGTTAACACTTTTTCCCGATTGAGATCGCTTGGAACATCCAACAATTGACTCTCCTGGTCGATCTCAAAATCAATTCGCAGTTCTTGCGCATGATTATACTTCCCGATAATAAATGCTGCCAGAACCGGGTGGGGAACAGCCTTGGCAAGAAACGCGATCAATCCTTGATATCCCGCCGACTCTCGACCAATAAGTTCCAGGGCTTCTTTGTCATGATCGATCTGGATCAGTCCAGCAATAGTATGTAATTTGTTGGAGTACTCGTGCGTTTGGGCGCGGAGCATCTCCGAATACTCTTTCACCTGCGATAATTGTTTAGCTAGAATATCCAGTTCATCCTTGCGTCTGAAACTGGCGACTGCACCGGTGATTTTACCGTGCTCCAGAGTTGGGACGGTATTGATAATCATTGTCACATCGCCAATATCTAACTCTTGATCAAGCCGCTGTTTCCCGCCAGTAAGAACCCGGCTCAGTTTGGCTCCGGGAAGAACTTGACTGATGTGCTTTCCAATGATCTCATTGTCATGTTGATCACCCAGACTTTCAATGGCGACCCGGTTAATTACGGTAACTTTTGCATTTCGATCAATCGCAATGATCCCTTCGCGAATTGATTCAATAATTGTGGCGCGTTCAGTAAAAAGGCGAGCAATTTGTTCTGGTTCCAGACCAAAAATTGCTTTCTTGAAACTTCTCGAAATGCTGAGTGCTCCGAGTACCCCCAGCAGCATCAGGATGCCAACAAGCATGCCAACCCGGTGTTGATGGGCACGGACAATCCCCTGCACATTGTCTAATAGATAACCGACCGATACGATTCCAATCACCTTCTTATCGTTATCGAAAATTGGGACTTTCCCGCGGATAGAGGCTCCAAGAGTCCCAACTGCTTGAGAAATATATGACTCTCCCCGCTCAAGTGCAGGGGCATTATCCCCTCCGACCATTTGTTTGCCAAGCCGATCCAATTTTGGGTGGGAGAAACGGATGCTGTCGCGGTTGCCGATAACGATAAACTTGGCTCCAGTTTCTACGCGGATTTTTTCTGCCAATTGTTGCAATGTGCCATCTGGTTGTTGTTTTGTGATTTGCTCACGGACCAAGGGAATTTGTGCGACAGTTTTTGAGACCTGAAGGGCTCGTTTGCCAATCTGCTCTTTCAGAACATCTCCAATCATGACCGTATACATTCCGCCGGCAACCAATGTCAGTGATAGAACCAGAAGGCAGACAAGAAGAATCATTCTGGTCTGTAAACTGGTGGAAAATTTTGACGGTCGGTTACCGGTAGAGCTCTCTGTCATAATTTTTCCTTGCTCCAAGTGCATTACCCGCTATTCTTTAAAGTGAGGATTCTACTTAAGAATATACTTTGCTCTCGTGAACAATATGCACAAAATGATTTTAATAAAGGAAAAAATCATTATGGCTCAATTGTTTACACTGTTCTGTTTGGAGGATAAGCTTTTTGTCAGATTAAGATATAAATATTATAGAAGCTGTCAGGTTAGCTAAAATTAAAATGTTCGGCAATCGGTGCCGAACTCTAACTGATAAGGAGAGAGAGATGAAAACAAACTGGTTGGGTCGCTTGCTTGTTCTTCTAGCGCTGATATGTATGGCTATTCCAGTCAACATGAGTTTAGCAGCGGCAGATATTAAGGAGATTCATTTTATCATTCCAGGTGGCGCCGGGGGTGGTTGGGATGGCACCGCACGGGGAGTAGGCAAGGCGTTGCGTGATGCCGGTCTTATTGAGAAGGCCTCCTACGAGAACATGTCCGGTGGTGGTGGCGGTAAAGCACTGAACCATTTGATCAGCACGGCAAAGCGGCAACAGGGAACTCTGCTGGTGAATTCTACTCCCATTATTATTCGTTCTCTGACGGGAGTTTTTCCTCAGTCTTTCCGTGATCTGACCCCGATCGCAGCGGTGATTGCCGATTATGCCGCACTGGTTGTCCCTAAAGACTCTAACTATCATTCCCTCGATCAGATGTTGGCTGATTTCAAAAAAGATCCCCGCTCGGTTAAGATTGCTGGTGGTTCTGTCAGGGGAGGGATGGATCATCTGATCCCGGCAATGATTATTCAGGCTGCCGGTGGTGATCCACTGAAACTGGTTTACATCCCTTATGATGCGGGTGGCAAGGCAATGGCCGGATTGTTGTCGGGCGATACTCAGGTTCTGTCAACTGGTTTTGGTGAGGCGATCGGTCTGGCCAAACAGGGTGAAGTCAGAATTCTCGCAATCACCTCTCCCGATCGTCTTTCCCAGGCTCCTGACACTCCGACGGTCAAAGAATCCGGCTACGATATGACCTTTGCTAACTGGCGTGGTTTCTTTGGTGCTCCGGGGCTTCCGGAAGCGAAAGCTCAAGCCTACCGGGATGTTTTGAAGAAGATGTACGCAACACCGCAGTGGGAAGAGATCCGGACCAAGCGTGGCTGGCAGAATCTTTATAAGCCCGGTCCAGAATTTGTCGCCTTTCTGGAAAAAATGGAAAAAGACCTGGGTGGGATGATGCGTAAACTCGGATTTATCCAGTAATTCTAATCAGTTGAATGTCCCCCCTCCGTAGTTTGGAGGGGGTGTGATTTGTCAAGAAAGGGATTGATATGGCTCGGGAAAAAGTTGGGGCATTGATTATGCTACTTTTCTCAATCGCATATGGATTGCTGGCAACCCGAATTCCCTTAAGTTTTATGGCACAACATGAAGTGTTCACCTCCCGAACCATGCCTTATGCACTCTCGGTGCTGGGGGCGATTATCGCCCTGCTGATTTTGATTTTACCGACTGCTGATCCAGAAGGGAAATATACCCTCAAAGAAAAAACCCACGGCATGGAATGGCGCAAGGCAATATATCTGGTTTTACTGATGGTCGGCTATGGCCTGGTGATGGTGTGGCTGGGGTTTATTATCTCTTCAATACTGTTTTTAATTGTCGGTTTTTATATCCTTGGTGAGCGGCGGATTAAGGCTATGCTCTTCGCTTCGATTCCTCTGGTGGTTTTGCTCTGGTTTGCCATGTCCACCTTGCTTGGTGTTTATATTGCTCCGGGTGAAATATTTTATATGTTGGGAGTTCTGTAATGTGGGATGGAATGCTCAGTGGCATGCTGACTGGAATCAGTACCACGATGATTCCGTTGAATATTGCGATGGTTCTGTTTGGCTGCTTCATGGGCAGTTTGATCGGAATGTTGCCGGGACTCGGGCCGATTACTGCCGTTGCTCTGTTGATTCCGGTCACTTACGGGCTTGATCCGACCACTGGAATGGTTTTGCTGTCAGGCGTTTATTATGGAGCCATTTTTGGTGGGTCAACCTCCTCCATTTTGATCAACGCGCCGGGTGAGGCGGCAACGGTGGCAACGGCACTGGATGGCTATCCACTGGCACGGCAGGGTTACCCGGGGAAAGCTCTGGCGATTGCTGCATATTCCTCTTTTTCAGGGGGGACCGTTTCCGTTATTCTGTTAATGGTTTTTGCTCCGATGCTGGCCAGAGTGGCAACAAGTTTTCAATCAGCCGACTATTTTGCGCTGATGATTCTCGGGTTGACGGCAGTTTCTGCCTTTGCCGGACGGGGTGGGGTCCTCAAAGCACTGTTGATGGTGGTGCTAGGATTGATGCTGGCAACAGTTGGAACGGATCAGACCTCCGGAGTGCAACGATTTACCTTTGGTTCGCTGGAGTTGCTGGACGGAATTGAGTTTCTGATGCTGGCAATGGCAACTTTTGCACTCACCGAAGCCCTTTCAATTATTTTAACCCGGGATGCGTCATCCGACAGTTTAAAACCGAAAATGATTGGTTTTAAAAGCCTGAAAGTGACAAAAAAAGAGTTCAAGCTGATTGCTCCAACCATTGCCCGCTCCTCAATCCTGGGTTTTTTTATTGGAGTTCTCCCCGGTGCCGGGGCGACTCTGGGTTCTTTTATGGCTTATGGAATGGAACGTAATCTGGCACCGCCGGAAGAACGCGCCAAATTTGGCAAAGGGAGTCTACGCGGCCTGGCCGCACCAGAAACCGGCAATAATGCCGCCAGTTCCGGTTCATTTGTCCCGCTGTTATGTTTGGGAATCCCCGGTTCAGGGACCACAGCGGTGATGCTGGGTGCTTTGATTGCTTACGGGATTGAACCCGGCCCAAGAATGTTTACCGACAGCCCCGAAGTGTTCTGGGGGATCATCATGTCGATGTATCTGGGGAATATTTTTCTGCTGGTTCTGAATTTACCCTTAATCCCCTATTTTGCCAAATTATTAGCCATCCCCAGAAACTTTATGGTGCCGATGATCCTGTTCTTTTCCTTGATGGGAGTTTATCTGGTCACTTTTAACGATTTTGATATTCTGATGATGGTGTTTTTCTGCTTGGCGGCAATGGCTTTGCGCCTGATGAATTTCCCTATGGCACCGCTATTGCTCGGCTTTATTCTTGGTGGGTTGATGGAAGACAATCTGCGTCGGGCGCTGATGATTTATGATGATTCCCTCAGTTTTATGTGGCAACGGCCGCTGACGCTGGGAATTAATCTTACGACACTCTTTATCCTGTTCTTCCCGATGTTGAGAACTTTTATGAAATCGCGAAAGAATAAAAATAACTCGGCTGTTGCCGGATGACTTCAGCCTGAGTAAGCATCGAGAAGGCTGACGTGTATCTCAGCTCTCCTGGTGTCCCGTGTGGCTAATCCTATTCTCTGCTCTGTTTTTTACCTTCTGCCAAAAAATGAGCCGAGCACTCCGCGAATAATCTGCCGACCCAGTTGACTGCCGATAGAACGGGCGGCACTTTTTATCATTGCTTCTGCGGCACTTTGGCGTTTGCGACCAGAACCTTTACGTCGCGATTTTTCCAGTTTCTGCTGTTCCTTCTCTGCTTTCAGTCGAGCCACTTCTTCTTGTTGCTCTCTGGCCCTGTCTGCCGCTTTCTCTTTTAGCAGCTCATAGGCTGATTCACGGTCAACGGGTTGATTGTAACGACTACCGATGGGGGAGCGTTGCATTAATACCTGTCGGGTTTTTGGATCGAGTGGCCCAATCTGACTTTCCGGGGGAGAGACAAGGACACGTTCAACCGGTGTCGGAGCCCCTTTTTCGTCAAGGACCGAAATCAATGCTTCACCGATACCTAACTGGGTGACAATTTCTTTTGTGTCAAAGGCTGGATTGGCACGGAATGAATCAGCGACAGCTTTAACGGTCTTGCGATCTTTTGCGGTAAAAGCACGCAGTGCATGCTCAATTTTCAGCCCCAACTGTCCGAGGATATCTTCCGGAATATCGAGGGGACTCTGAGTGATAAAATAGATGCCGACCCCTTTAGAGCGGATCAGCCGGACAACCTGTTCAATTTTGTTCAACAGACTTTTTGAAGCATCACTGAACAACAGGTGAGCCTCATCGAAAAACAGCACCAGTGTCGGCACATCCGGATCACCGACCTCCGGCAGTTGTTCAAATAACTCCGCCAGTAACCACAGCAGAAATGCGGCATAAACTTTGGGTGAACGATGGATTAGAGTGCTGGCATCGAGCAGGCTGATCACCCCACGACCGGAAAAATCGCAGTGCATCAGATCATTCAATTGCAAGGCGGGCTCACCGAAGAAATCATCTGCGCCCTGTTCTTCTAAAACCAGTAAGCGACGCTGAATAGCACCAACACTGGCTGAGGCAATATTGCCATACTCATTCCGCAGCTCGGCAGAGTGATCCCCCATCCAAAGAAGTAGGGATCGCAGGTCTTTCAGATCCAGCAACAGCATCCCTTCATCATCGGCAATTTCGAAGGCGGCATAAAGAATCCCACTCTGGGTTTCGTTGAGTTCCAGAAGGTTGGCCAGTAATAGTGAACCCATCTCCGAGATAGTTGTCCGTACTGGATGTCCCTGATCATTGTCGATACTCCAGAACAGAGCCGGGCAGGGTTGCAATCGATAATCGGGCAACGGAATTTGAGCTAGTCTTTCATCAATTTTAGGATGACTTTTTCCCGCTGTTGCCAATCCGGAAAGGTCGCCTTTGATATCGGCGGCAAAAACCGGAACCCCCAGTTTTGAAAAGCCTTCAGCAAGAACTTGCAAGGTGACAGTTTTTCCGGTACCGGTGGCTCCGGCAATCAAGCCGTGCCGATTGCTCATTTTCCCCAGTTGCTGGATTAATTTCCCCTGACTTGCGCCAAGATTAAGCACAGGAACAGACATGTTTCCCTCCGGTCGTTTGAATGTGATGGTTATGCAGAACTATCAAATAATCTCTTGCTTCAGGCGTAAAAATTCTTCACGGGTGATTAATTCATCAGCGAGCATCTGGCTCAGTTTAGACAACTCTTCGATCTGGGTTGATTCTGGTGATTGCAGTTGCCTCACTTCCGTTTCACTGTCGGCTTGAATCAATTTGATACTATCATCTCTGTGTCCTAATTTTACCGTAGCCATACCACCCATCAAGCTGATTTCCAAGGTTCGATCGATAAATGCCGGGCTGGACATGAGATCGCTAAGTCTTTGCTTATGTGCTTTGAAATAGTGATAAAAATAGTAGCCAGATACCCCGATCAGGGCGATACCAGCGATAATAATCAGCCAGCGGAAATCATAAATCCCTTTGATTACAACAACGGTAACACCCAAGCCAACCATCAGCAGGACATGAAGAACCAGTACCAGGTAGCCAAGCATGACACCATTGAAAACACTTTTATTTTGTTCGTCGTTTAGTTCCATTCTGTTATGCTTCTTTTTGATAAAGTTGAGAATGAAAGATAACACAGCTGCTAAAAATGATGAAACATATCTGTAGCGTAAGGGGGTAGAATTTATATGGATGTTTTTGGAATAGATATTGGGGGCAGTGGCATCAAGGGTGCTATCGTTGATGTTGAAACCGGCAGATTGTCCTCAGAGCCGGTAATAATTGAGACTCCTCAGCCGGCAACCCCTCAGTTGGTTGCGGAAGCTGTCGGCGCGCTTATAAGAATGTATCATTGGAGTGGTGCTATTGGCTGCGGGTTTCCGGCAGTGATTCAAAATGGCGTTGCAAAGACAGCAGCCAACATTGATGTGGGCTGGATTGATGTTGACGTAAAGACTCTGCTTCAAAATAAAACCGGTTGTTCTTGTTCTGTGATCAACGACGCCGATGCTGCCGGGTTAGCGGAAATGAAATTTGGCGCCGGACAGGGGCAGATAGGGACTGTGCTGATCCTGACTCTGGGGACCGGAATTGGTTCAGCTCTATTTTATCAGGGAAAACTGTTCCCCAATCTGGAACTGGGCTCTCTTCATCTCAACGGTGCACCTGCCGAGCATTATGCTTCCGCTGCTATGAGAAAAAATAAAAAATTAAGTTGGGAAGCCTGGTCAAAACGGCTTAACAGATTTCTTAATTATGTTGAAAGACTTTTTTCTCCAGAGTTGATTATTGTCGGCGGTGGTGTTAGTCAAAACCACAAAAAGTTTTTCCCATACCTTAAAACCAGAGCTAAACTGCTTCCTGCTCATTGGTTAAATCATGCCGGGATTATTGGAGCGGCTTATTTTGCCACTAGAAAAAATTATGATTGAGACATCTTTTTCTTCAGCTTCTGGTTGATCGCTTTTCCATCCAACAAACCTTGATCATAGAGTAGCTTCCCCCAGGTCTGCATGTGGCTGTTGACCTGGTTGAAAAGGGTTATGGGGTCGCCTGTCAGTAGATTAGCTAATATAAGTTCTTTTCGATTCATTCCCTTTTTGTGCCAATTTTCAAGCTCATCTATACTGACGTCGAATTGTTTATTTAACTGTAAGTCTACAATGTGGTCTGCCAGCAGTTCAGGATTATTTCCCAACTGCCAGTATCTCTCTCCTAGCTGTTGTGGGGAGAGTTTCAGCTCCTTAAAAACAAGATCCCAGCGTTTGCTTTGCCCATAAACTTTATCAACTGTGTCGATGTCCTGCTGACTGCGTGCAGCCAGGTCGAAAAGAATCCATAGGTAAGCTCCGCTTGTTCCGGACATCTTAGCTTTAACCAAAGAACTTTTCTCAACTCCGTAGAGTAGAGAAATAAAGGAATTCTGGGTGGTAGCTAAAAAATAGGGATCGGCTGCTGTAGTGTCACGGTGGTTGAAAGTGCGGTCCTGAAAACAGTGACAACTGATTGTTGATTCAGCACAGGCTAAAGTTGGAAGCAGAAAGAATAATAGGACAATGAACCTTTTCATAGAAGATATATCCATTCAGGGTTAAAGCGGCTTTAGGTCTTATAAAAAAACGGGAGCTGATAGCTCCCGTTTTTTTGTTTTAATTATCCAATATTAAACTTTATTCAGTTGCTCCACAGTCAACTTCGACGCGACGATTCAGCGCTCTTCCTCCCTTGCTCTTATTATCAGCAATTGGTTTACTTTCACCAAATCCTTGTGTGATCATTCTTGATTCCTTGACATTAAACTTTTCCATCAGCCGATTTTTAACTGCGTCAGCACGTCGTTGGGAAAGCTCCTGATTATACTTTGCGGAACCGCTGCTGTCTGTATGACCCTCAATGATAACTGCATTACCAGGATAGTCGTTAATACACTGGGCTGCTTTAGCAATCTCGCTATTAAATTCAGGGCCAACTTTAGTGCTATCGTGACCAAAATTAATATGCAGAGTCAACTTGGTTGGGCAACCATAGACATCAACGGAAACTCCAGCTGGAGTGCCGGGGCACTGGTCAAGATAATCAAAGACGCCATCGCCATCGCTGTCGAGCGAACAACCAAACCTATCAACCGGAGCTCCCTTGGGAGTGTTGGGGCACTTATCCATAGCATCAATAACGCCATCACCATCACTATCACGTGGTGGAACTACAACTGGTTTGGGAGCTGGTGCAGGCTTCGGTGTCGCTTTGGACAGGAAAACATTGTTGATAAAACTTGCCATGCCAGCACCATCAGCTAGAGCGGTATCGGTGGTAGCAAAACCGCACCCTCCAGCATCAGCAAGCTTGTTTAACATTTTCTGATTGCTTGCTTTACCTACCGAGATTGTATAGATGCAGAGGTTGTCCCCCAACGCTGCTTTGATATTTTTAGCTGCTGCCGGGGCATTGTACATGTGCAGGCCATCAGTCACCAGAATCAGAGCTGATTTTCCTGAAGTTGATTTCAGATCTCTTCCAGCTGCTTGCAGCGCGGCCGCCATCGGGGTCGATCCACCAACATACTTGATTTTCCCCAGTCCATCATGGAAGGCAGCTTTATTGTATGCGCTCATCCCGTAGAGGAGATCAGTAGGATTCTTTGATTGATAGCTACTGTGACCAAGGCTACGTAGGCCGGCAGTATAGCTCAGGTCAGATGGAATCCCCTGGTTGATCCGGCTAACTATTTCCCGGGCTGCCGGGAAACTTTTTTCCATTGTCAAAGAAGAATCCAGGATGACCTGGAAATTATTGACTTTTGGAACATATTTCCCCCCGGTAGAATTTGAAGCCCCTGAATCAAATGCCTTCAATGGTGGTTGCATTGTTGGTGCACAGCTGGCGACCAAAGCGACAAGTGCAAACGAAATAAACAGGTTTTGCAATTGTTTCATTTGAAAATCCCTCTCATGTTAATGTTGTTTTCTCTTTAATGAGCCTCCAGAGACTATATCATGGAAAGATGACAAGTCAATAAATATTACAATTGCTGTTATCTATTGGGATTGATTCTGTTCTATTGATTCTGCTAACCTGAACCCATGAACACTCTGGATATTTATTATGATTATGTCTGACCCTGGTGCTACTTTGGTACCGTGCGTATCAAGCAGTTATCCCGGGACTTTGATTTAAACCTGCGCTGGATAGTTTTTCCACTTCATCCTGAAACTCCGGAGGAGGGGCGAAAATTATCTGATTTGTTTGCCGGGCAGATGGACGTCTCTACGGTGATGGCGGGATTGAAAGACCTGGCAGGAACCTTGGGATTACCTTTTGCTACGCGAACCCATACCTATAATAGTCGGCGCGCTCAGGAACTGGGTAAGTGGGCAGAACTGCAGGGGCGGGGAGCTGCATTTCGTGATGCCGTTTATTGCGCTTATTTTGCAGAAGGGCGAAATATCAGTGAGCTTGGTGAATTGGCTGCCATTTGTGAGACAATTGGACTTTCAGCCCCAGCTGCTCTGCATGTTCTGGAAGAGGGTCATTTCTCAGCTGCTGTCGATGCCGATTGGGAACATTCCCGAAATATGGGTGTCACCTCTGTTCCGACCCATATCTATGAAAACCGCATGCTGGTTGGATTTCAGGAATATTCAGCGTTTCAACAATTGATGCTGGCTTAAACATCCATCTTTGCAATCAGTCTTTCCAAGTAGCGTGATTTTATCTGTTTACTGGCCATCGCTTGTTTGATTGGTGGTAGTCGTAGAATGACTCCGAAGACTGCCGCGAGAGCACGGTGGCTAAATAGCGCCTGATTGTCAAAGATTAAGTTTTGCAGTTTTCCCCGTTCAATCGCCATGATGACTGCACGGTGGACGCCATTCAGTGGTGTCAGAACTCGTTCCGGGCGGGCTCTCATCTTAATTACTTTTTCCGGGCAGGCGCGGGCACATAGACCGCAGCCTAGGCAGCGATCATCAATCAGGCTCGCCTGCTTACGGGTCGGTTTTTTGGGATCATTTGCCGAAGTGAGGGCGATCGCTTCGACGGGACAGACGTTGACACATTTGCTGCAACCGGTACAATTCTGTTGATCGATCTCCGGGATAAAATTGGTCGTGTGTACTGGGTTCAGAATAGTAAAACGCCGAGCAGCAATCATTGCTTCACAACAACAACCACAGCAGTTGCAGATAAAGCTGACACTTTCCCGGACATTCTCCCCAAATTGGACCAAGTTATGATCATAGGCTTGTTGTAGAAGATCCAGGCATTCACTTGAATCGATCAGGCGGGCATGACCATGTTTAGTGAGCGAGGCTGCCGAAGCATTGAAAGTCATGCAGATATCTAAAGGTGCATCGCAAGCCCTGCCGATATGATGCATTTTATGGCGGCAATAGCAGGTTCCTACGCCAATGTGAGAGGCTGTTTTGATCACTTCAGTGGCTCGTTCATAGTCAAGAACATGAAGGGCATCTTCATTGGTAAGAACCGGCTCATGGATAAAGGTACGACCCAGTTGAGTCTCTCCACGAGCCATCAATTCACGAATGAAATCTTCTTCAACATTCATATATTGATAGTAAAGTTCACTAAGAACTTTCTGGTCGATATCGCCCCGGGTGCGCATCAATGAAAATTCAAAAAAGCCGGCCATCGGGGGTGGTAGCACATAAACTGATTGTCCATTCTGATCCAGATCAACCAGAATGGCACGACCTGCCAACTCTTCAAGAATCTTGCGGGATTCAGTCAGACCGAGTTTCCAGATCTGACTGGCCTTTTCAGCACTGAATGGTTTGATCGGCAACTGTGCCACCAACTCAGCTTCTTTTTCACTGAACAGGATCGCAAGAATTTTGTAGAGCAATTGTGACGGTGGCGCCCCTTGAGGGTAGCGGTTAAGGCGGTCGGTCAGGCGAGTATAGCTGGATTTTAGCGTGTGGTGAGCCATGTCATACCCTCAGTAGTCAAATAATACGAGGAAGGAACATAAACGAACCTGGATGAATTGATCCGGTCAATAGTAAGCGATTTGTGAAAAAAATCAACAACGTTGCAAGTTGAAGCAAATTTATATCTACGAAATTGATGCCTGCTCTTGTCTGTCAGCTCATAGGGATGCGAGAATAGTGTTTATGAAAAGAAAAAACATATTGTGTTTACTGATCTTGATTTTGTCCGGTTGTTTTATTGGTCTTGGTTTTTGGTCGCGGGGTGACTCGATTGGATCCACGCCAA